>JANOOM010000826.1:0-4184 GCA_031421335.1 Armatimonadota bacterium | reverse complement strand
CCCGCCGCCCGGAAAGCAGGACTCCGACGCTTGGACCGCTAATAGGCGGTGAAGTCCTTTGGGGACACACGTTCTTCTGTGGGAGGTATTCTGTGGAGAAGTTGATCAAAGCCAAAGTCGAAGCGGGCCGCGTGGCGATCCACTGGCTCGGCCAGGGCGGGTTCGCCTTCAAGGATCACGCGGGCGACGTCCTCGTCGTGGACCCGTATCTGTCGGACAGCGCGAACGGCGACGGGAACGCGGCCCGGCTCGTCGAGATCCCCGTCCGGCCCAAGGAAGTGAAGCTGGACTATTTGTTCCTCACGCACGACCACATAGACCACACGGACCCGCACTCCGCCCCGGCCATCGCGCAGGCGAACCCGGAGGCGCTGATCATCTGCCCGCCGTCGTCGTGCCATCACCTGACCAAGCTGGGCGTGCCGTCATCACAGATCACGACGGCGATGCCAGGGCAGTCGCTGGCGTTCCCGAACTTCGTGGCGCATGTCGTCGCCGCCGAGCATTCCGACGACAGTGTGGGGTTCGTCTTCGAGTTCGGCAACGGGGGCGACAGCACGGACACGGTCTCCGTCTATATCACGGGAGACACGGAGTACAACGACGGCCTGGCCGCCGCCGTCGAGGAGTACGGGCCGGAAGTCCTGCTGGTGCCGATCAATGGGCGCTGGGGCAACATGGGGGCGGCCCAGGCGGCGAAGCTGGCGACGCTGATCGCGCCGCGCGAGGTCATCCCGATGCACTACGGCATGTTCGCCGAGAACACCGCCGACCCGAGTGACTTCGTCAGCGCCCTGGCCGAGGCGACGAACTCCGACCCGGACATCGCGGCGGTCGTGATGAAGCACAATAGCTGCCACATCTACTGCCCCGCCGAAGCCGTGCAGGGCAAGCACGCCAAGACGGAGGCGCGGGCGGCGCGGGCAAAGGCCGCCCGCGTCAGCCATCAGCACCAGGATGGCCAGCGCGGGCCAAGCGGGCCGAACGGCGGCAGCGGGATCAACCGGGGCGGCGGGCGGGCGCATTAGGGGGATGAAAAAAGAGCGCCATGGCATGGAGCCGTGGCGCTCTTTTCGTTTCGGAACGGGCGCTAGCGCGCCGAGGCGCTTTGGGCGGCCGAGGCCGCCGTGATGGCGTCGGCGAGGTCATCAGTCGGGCCGCCGTAGCCGACGAAGCTCTTGAAGACTTTGCCGTCTTTGCCGATCACGAACTGGGTGGGGATGCCCGAGACGTGGTACAGCAGGGTGGCGACATCTTTGCCGTGTTCCTGGGTCGGGTCCAGGGCGAACGTGATGGCGTCGTACTCCGGGTGCTTGGGCAGCCACCCGTCGAAGGCGGCCTTGTTGTCCCAGACGTTGACGGCAAGGGTCACGACGCCCTTGCCCGCGAATAACTTGGCGACCTCGTTGGTGTGAGGCAGGGACTGCTGGTACGGGCCGCACCAAGTCGCCCAGAAGTCCAAGACGACCACCTTCCCCTTGTAGTCGGAGAGTTTGAGGGGGCTGCCGCTTCTGTCCTGGACCGTGAAGTCCGGGGCGGCCGTGCCCGCCGCCAGCACGTCAGGCCGAGCGGCCAACGTGGGAAAAGGGCTGCTGAAATCGAACCGGTCCAGACTGGCAGCTTTTCCCGCGCGAATCTGCCTCTCCCACTTGTGGAGCTGCGCGCCGTTCCGCGCGGACAACGCGCTGAACCGCTCCATGCCGGGCTTGGGCGTCGCCCAGAATTTGGCCACCAGATCAAGGAAGGTGAGGACAGTCTGTTTCTGTCCTTGGGCAAGCAGCATCTGCGCCAGTGTCATGTCGGGGCCGAAGGAGTCTAGCTGAGGCGAGCCGGGAGTCCGGCCTGCTGCCAGCAGATAGCTCTTCGCGGCGCTGACGTTGCCCTGGCGGAGTGCGGCCAGTCCGAGGATCTGGTTGGCATCATAGACGACATTGCCATAGTTCCACGAGGACTTGTCCGTATTCTCACGGAGGAGCCGGCCCGCCAGAGCGGAAGCCGCCGCCGGGTCGCCCACCTTCAAGGCGGCCTGCGCCTGCGCCGTCAGCGTTTCAAGGCGCTGATACGCTGCCCCCGACCCCTGCGATGCGTGGGGGAACTGCTTGCTGGAACTCTTGGGACTAAGGGAGTCGCCGGACGCCCACGCGGCGAGCGGGGGTGCGGCAAGTGAGAGAAGCGCGGCGCAGAGCAGAAGGCCGGGCGGCCTGGGGCGCAGTGACATGGCGATGTTTCTCCTCGGCGGGCGGACGAAGGCATGGGGCGCGTAATTGGTGCTACTATAGCACGTGTGCGGCGGGCTGTCAATGAAGCGGCGGCTGGCGCAGGGGTATAATAAGCGCATGAGCTATCAGTACGACGTGATCATCTGCGGGGCGGGGCCGGCGGGGGCGTGCGCCGGGTATGAGGCGGCCTCGGCGGGGCTGAAGACCCTGATCCTGGAAAAGCGGACCCTGCCGCGCTACAAGACCTGCGGGGGGGGCATCCCCCTGACCGTCGCCGACGACCTGCCGCGCCTGGTCCCCGAGGCGTTCGTCGAGGCGACTGTTACCCACCTGCGCCACACCTGGGACTTTGAGGACGCGCACGTCGCGCCACTGAACCCGGACCCCGCCCAGCCACCGATGAGCCTGTGGATGGTGCAGCGCAGCATCTTCGACAACGCCCTGACTGAGCGGGCGGCGCGGGCAGGCTCCGACGTGCGGGACGGCGTTTCGGTCAAGTCAGTCGAGCCAGAGGGCGCGACGGGGGTGCGGGTGACGACGGCGGACGGGGAGATCTATCACGGCTCCCACATCGTCGGCGCGGATGGGGCGAACGGCGTCGTGGCGCGCATGGCCGGCCTCCGCAAGCAGCGGCTCCTGGCGATCGCCCTGGAAGCCGAGATCCCGCACGAGTGGGGACAGGGCCATGAGTCGCTGCGGCCCGAGGTCGCCCATCTGGAATACGCCGTGAAGCAGGGGTACGCCTGGGTGTTCCCCAAGGCGGGCCATCTGTCGGTCGGGGCGGGTACTTTCGGGCGGCGCTCGGCGGAGGGCAAAGGGGAGGCCAGCAAAGACGAGCTGGCGCGCTGGATCGTCGGCTACCTAGCCGCCCTGGGGGTGCCCAAGCGGCGCGAGGAGATCGAGTTCCACGGCCACCCGCTGCCGATCTGGGGCGGCCCCGAGCCGGTCGAAGCCTGGCAGGGGCGCGTGCTGCTGGCGGGGGACGCGGCGGGTCTTGTCAACCCGCTCTTCGGCGACGGCATCTCCTACGCCTGCCGCTCCGGGGCGCTGGCCGGCCGCGCCGTCGCGGCGGGCGAGGCGGCGCACTGGACCGAGGCGCTGCGGGCCGAACTGGGGGCGAGCCACGACGCGGCCCTGTCCATCGCCAAGTTCTTCTACCAGTTCCCACGCGTCTGCTATACCATGGGCGTCAAGAGTCCCACCGGGACGCGCACAGCAGGCCGGCTGATCGGCGGCGACCTAAAATTCGACAGCATCCTGGAGCGCCTGCCCTGGAAGCGGCTGATGGCCGGATCGAAGCTGGCCTGGTGAGGGCGAAGATATTTCGCCCAGTGGGAGGAATCTGGTCGCGGGGTGCGGAACAGAGGGCGCGGAACCGGCAACTCAAGAGAGGACACGAGAACATGGCTTTCAGCGTGAAGAGCAAGAAGAACGGCACGGAGTATCACCTGCACGGGAGGGACGCCGCAAACGGCAAGACCAAACTGTATTTTTTCGGGAAAGAAGTCAAAGAGGGCGCCCTAGACGAGCTGCCGGACGGCTACGAGGTGTCTGAGAACTCGCTCACCGGCCTGCCCATCCTCAAAAAGAAGAAGTAAGCGCTTATCTCCACATTCTCCCGTTGCTGGCGCCGAAAAGCGCCGGCAACCGCCCCTCCAGGCGGTCCATTTCTTGCTCCCCCACCACATCGTCACAGGAGCCTCAAAACAACGAATGTCTAATTTCTCAAATGCCCGGCTGATCTGGGACCACTCACGAGGCTTTTCCCGCTTGAAGCTGCTCGCGGCTCAAGCCTCCATGACGCGGCCCGCCCTGAAGCCGCTTTGCCTCGCGTTCCTCAGACTGGTCAGTCAGGACGGGGTGTTCTGGGCCAGATACGACACGGGGGCGGGGGAGCTACGCGCCTCGTTCCGCCTCAGCCAGATCCAGAGCGACATCCAGGGCTTCGTCGAGGTCGGCGCGGGG
>JANOOM010000825.1:0-2860 GCA_031421335.1 Armatimonadota bacterium | reverse complement strand
GCTTCTCCGCCGAAAATTCTGTTTGACTCCGACCGTTTAGGGGTAATGCGAGGGTGCATCACCGCGCCTTATCGCCGAGGCCGAAGGAGAAGAACATGATCCGCATCAGTCCGCGCGGCGCCGCCGCCGTCCTCATCTGCGCCCTCGGAGCCGCACTCGCCGCCCCCATGGTGCAGGCCGGCCACGACAGCAACACGCTGCACCGGCTGGGGAAGGCCATCGAGTACCCCATCCGTAAGACCTCAGAGAACGCCAGCATCGCCGCCCACCGGACGGTTGGCGCCAAGTCCGTCGTCCACCGCCGCAACGGCAACCGCACTTACCGGTCGGTGGTGACTTCGAGCGGCCGCGTCCATCGCAAGTACCGTGTCGGCCACCGGCACTACCGGTAGACAACAAGAAAGAGGGCGGGCCAAATGGCCCGCCCTCTTTCTTGCTGAGTGGGTGAACTATTCGGGCCACTTCTCCGGCAGGGCTTCAGGACGGACGCCCGCGCTTTCCATCAGATAGTGCTTACCGGACTGGGAAGCATCTAGAAAGCCATGCATGGCGTCGAGGACGTGGAAGGTCAGCTCCCCGCTCGCCCGGTGCGGGCGGCCCTCCTGGATGGCGTAGGCCATGTCGGCGACGCCGATGCCCCGGCTGTTCTCGGCGTAGCCGTGCGTCAGGGAGACTTCCTCCCACTTGCCGTCGCGGTACAGCTTCACGGTGCCGTCGAACATGTTCGGGTCTGGGACCGACAGAGAGCCTTCCGAGCCGTGGACCTCGATGGGCGGCAGGTTGTGCGCCCAGACATCGAAACTCGTGATGATGGTCCCGACCGCCCCGCTGGCGAAGTCCATCACGCCCGCGATGTGCGTTGGCGTCTCGACGATGATGGTCTGGCCGGACAAGGGCTGACTAGTGATCAGCCGCTCTGGGAACGACATCTGGGCCGAGCCGGTGACGCGCTTCAGCGGCCCGAGAAGCGAGATCAAGGCGGTCAAATAGTACGGCCCCATATCGAACATCGGGCCGCCGCCGGTCTTGAAAAAGAACTCCGGGTTCGGGTGCCACGTCTCGACGCCGCGCCCAAGCATGAAGGCGGTGGCGGCGACAGGCTGCCCGATCGCCCCGTCGTCAATCAGCTTCCGGCAGGTCTGGAGGGCCGCACCCATGAACGTGTCCGGGGCGCCGCCGATGCGCAGGCCCTTGGCGGCGGCGGTTTCGAGCAGGTCACGCCCCTGCGCGCGGGTCAGCGATAGTGGCTTTTCGACATAGGTATGCTTGCCCGACTCGAGCGTGGCTTTACAAACATCGTAGTGCGCGCCTGGCACGGTCAGATTGACGACGATCTGGATCTCGGGGTCCGCCAGCAGCTCGTCCACATAGACGGCCTTGGGGATGCCGTGTTCCTCGGCCTTGGCCTGGGCGCGCGCGAGGTCCAGGTCGGCGACGGCCACGATGTCGAGGACGTCAAACTTTTTGCCCGCTTCGAGATAGATGTTGCTGATGTTGCCGCAGCCGACGATGCCGATCTTCATGGGTGTGGTCATGCGAGTTTCCTGTCTTCGACGAGAGGGTTTTCGATGAGGTGGATGGAGGGCCATTCGGCACCAGGGCGGCGTTTTCCTCCCTGGTTAGGCGGGGTCCTCTTCCGGGGTCATTGCCTGCACGCCGCGCAGGGGCCGCAGCAGGAAAATAGCCCATTCGGCCGTTTCGGGCGGCTCGCCCTCGGTGGGTGACAGGGAGCCGGGGAACTCGGCCAGGGCGTTGACTGCCTCAAGCAGTCGCTTGTATCAGGTGTTCGCCTCTCCGGGACCGAGCCTCCCGTTGGAGCTGAGAATGGCCCGATCCCGGTCATCAGCGTAGCGGTCGCTTTCAACGATGACATAGCGGGGCGGCACATCCTCCGGGGAGTTCCTTATATCCAACCCAGCCGCTTCGCTTCGGCGAGTTTTTCCGGTGTCATGGCACCCAGGAGCGCGTCTCCTTGTTCTTCAAGCTCCTCGCGTGACAGATAGGACAGGTCGGCCCATCCGTACTTCTCGCGGTACGCCTGGTAACTCGCCTCAGGGTCAAAACGGTGGCGCGGGCCATCGAGCATGGCCCGCATCTCGGCGCGGCGACGGCCTGAAAGTGGGCTTGCACTTCTTCTTTGATAATGACGGCCATCATGGGCCTCTCCTTGTGGGCGGTAATCCTTTCTCAATATACCATCTTCGCGAGCGGGGGCGCCATGTGCTATAATGACCCCATGACACCCCTGGTTTTGCACAACACGCTCACGCGCTCGAAAGAAGTGTTCACCCCCGCCGATGGCCGCACCGTGCGGATGTATTGCTGCGGGCCGACGGTCTACAACTACGCCCACATCGGCAACCTACGGACTTACGTCTTTGAGGACCTGCTGCATCGGGCATTGACTATGCACGGCTGGGCTGTGGAGCATGTGATGAACGTCACCGACGTCGGCCACATGACCTCGGACTCGGATGCGGGCGAGGACAAGATGGCGACGGCGGCGGAGCGCGAGAAGAAGTCGCCCTGGGAACTCGCCAAGTTCTACGAGGACGCCTTTTTCCGCGACTCGGCCCGGCTGAACATCATCAAGCCGGACATCGCCCCGCGCGCCACCGCCCATGTCGCCGAGATGATCGCCCTGATCGAAAAGCTCGAAGCGCAGGGCTACGTTTACGAGACGGCTGAGGGCGTCTACTTCGACACCGCCAAGGACTCCGACTACGGCAAGCTGGCCGGGCTGAACCTGGGCGCCCAGCGCGAGGGGGCGCGCGAGGAGGTCAACGTGGACGCCGGCAAGCGCCACCCCGCCGACTTCATCCTGTGGTTCACCAACAAGCCGGCCCACATCATGAAGTGG
>JANOOM010000824.1:0-4640 GCA_031421335.1 Armatimonadota bacterium | reverse complement strand
CGCGGAGGTCCACTAGGACGCCGGAGCGCACGGCCTGCTCCGCCGTCTCCAAAAGACGCGCCGCAGTCTCCTCGTCTAGGTATTCTTCGCCGCAGGATGGGCATACATGGTAATCGTGCCCGGTCTCGCGTCGGCCCGTTTGCAGATGGCACGGGGCGTGGAGGACTCCTAAACCCACCCCGGCGCTTGCGCCGGGGTGGGTTTCTACCGCTCCCCCAGAGTCTCCCACACTTCGACCTTGCTTTGGACCCGGCGGATGACCGTGTCCACGAACTCCGACGTCGTCGCGCCGCCGCCGAGGTCCGGCGTGCGCGTCCCGTCATGCAGGGCTTCAAAGGCCGACTCGTAGATGGCGCGCGACGCGCGGTTGGCGGCAGGCGTGTGCAGGTAAGTCAGCAGGGACGCGCCCGCGAGGATCATGGCGAGCGGATTAGCGATGTTCTTGCCCTGGAGCGACGGTGCCGTGCCGTGGGGGGCCTCGGTCATGACGACGCGCGGCTCGAAGTTCTCGTCGAAAGAAAGCAGCAGCGACTCGGACCCGGCGATGGAGCCGTAGAAGGCCAGCACCAAGTCGCTCAAGCAGTCACCGTCACGGTTCAAGGCGGGGATGACCAGCGGCTCGGAAGCGCGCGCCAGTAGAAGGGCATAGGTGGCGTCAATGAGCTGCGGCTCATAGCGCACGTCCGAATACTTCTTGGAGGCCGCATCCATTTCTTCCTTGAACATGCCCTCGTAGACCGGCGAGACTGTGTACTTGGGGCCGCCGAAGACCTTCGCGCCCATCTTGCGGGCGTGCTGGAAGGCGAACTCGGCGACCATGCGGCAGACGCCCCGGTTCAGCGTTTCGGTCCGGTAGGAGACCTCATTGGTGCCCTCGCCCTCGCGCCATTCTTTCGCCCCATATGCATCGCCGACGGCCATGCGGACGACGGACATGGGGGCGGACACGCCGCCGACGGGCAGGACGCCGGGCAGGCGCCGCCCGGTGCGGACGATGACAGTGCCGTCTATCTCGGACCGCAGGATAGCGTTGGGCGAGCCGACGTCGCCCTTGATCTCGGGCGTGATGGTGGCGGCCTTGAGGCCCAGCCCGTGCGTCTTCATCGCCTGGGCGGCATCATGGACGACCTGGTTATTGGTCGCGCGCCGGTTCCCCAGCGACAAGTCGTAGTGGGCGAACTGGACATCCACTTTCGTAACGGCGGGGTTCAAGACGCGCATGGCCTCGACGAGTAGTTCCTGCCCCGTTTGGTCGCCTTCCATGACGACGATTGTGTGTTGTGGCATAGTGTTGTCCCTTCGGAGTCAGTCGGGGGCTTGTTTGTGACTCCTTATTCTTTTCTGCTTATCTATCCGCATTCTGTTGATGGCGAAGTCCCGCCGGAGAGCGACGTAATTCTGGGGGGTCATGTAGTTCCACGCGGCCTTTATCGCGTCGAAGTTAGCTTGTGAGATCCAGCGCGGCATGTCCCGCCGCGTCCGCGAATCGTCTGCAAGCCTCTCGTAGAACTCGTCCGCGACCGCCCGACGGACGCCCGCACTGCGCTGTTTCAGGCTCCAAGCGGCGTACTCATAGACGCGCGCCGCCGTCGCCGTGTCGGGCGGACATTTCTCATAAGCGGGTTTAAACAACTCGTGCCACAGCGTCGCCCAAAAGAGATAGATCCCCTCAGCATCAGCGATCTCTCGGTGCAGTTCCGGAAATCGTTCAATGGCTTCGCGCCGCCACAGGCTCATTTTCTGACTCCCTGCCCTGAACGGCAGGGCTTTGATAAAGCAAATCCCCGCCTGCGCGGGCAAAAGAGTTCACGATGTAGGGGCACGATTCATCACGCCCTCTTCATCGTCGCAGGTGGGGACGCTTACGGGTAGATCAGTGGAACAGCACCAGCGACTTCTTCAGCGTTTCAATGATACCCCATGCGAGAGGCAGTCCGACCACAAGCCAGCAAAGGAGCACGATCGGGAGCGACGACGCAGCCTGGGGGGCATCGTCGGAGGATGTGTCGGTGTAAGCTTCGGCCATGATTGTCTTTCTCCTAGGAAGCTGCCTGCACGGACTGACGGGCGCCTTCGCTCGCGCGGGCGTCGTCGTCCGGATTGACCGGGGTGACGAGCAGGTTGCAGATCAGGCCGAGGACCAGCAGGCCGGCCATGATGTGCAGCGCCTGCGTGTAGGACTCGGCGGGCGGCAGGTGGTTGGCGAGGGCGTAATCCCCGAGCTTTGCGAACAGAAACGGCCCGGCGATGCCCGCCGCTGACCAGGCGGTCAGGAGCCGGCCATGGATGGCGCCGACTTCCAGCGTCCCGAATAGGTCGCGCAGGTAGGCCGGAATGGTAGCGAAGCCGCCGCCGTACATGCTCAGGATCAGGGCTGCGCTGCCGATGAACAGGACGATGCTGCCGAGGTGGGCGGCGATGGGGACGAAGACGTACAGGATGCTGCCCAGGATGAAGTAGATCAAGTAGGCCGGCTTGCGCCCGATCTTGTCGGATAGCGACGACCAGGCGAAACGCCCCATCAGATTGAACAAACTGAGCAGGCCGACGAAGCCTGCCCCGGCTGCCGCCGCCGCTTCTTTGCTCAGGTTGTGCAAGAACAAGTCCTGGATCATCGGCGAGGCCACCGACAGAAGCCCGATGCCTGCCGTGACGTTGAAGAACAAGATGCCCCAGAGCAGCCAGAACTGCCGCGTCTTGATCGCCTCGCCCACCGTCAGCCCGCGCCCGGCCGTGATACCCGCCTTAACGACGGGGACGTAGCCGGCCGGCTTCCAGCCCTCGGCGGGGACCCGGACGGTGAAGACGCCAAACATCATAAACATGAAGTAAAGGGCGCCCATGACGAAGAAGGTCTGGACGACTCCGGGATCGCCCGGCGCGGCGAAGTGCTTCATCAGGTTGACGGCCAGCGGCGACCCGATCATGGCCCCGCCGCCGAAGCCCATGATTGCGAGGCCGGTGGCAAGGCCAGGCCGATCCGGGAACCACTTGATGAGCGTCGAGACCGGCGAAATGTAGCCCAGGCCCAGCCCGATGCCGCCCAGAACCCCGTAACCGAGATAGACCAGCGGGAGAACGTGGAGGCCGATGCCCAGGGCGGCGACGAAGAAGCCGCTGCTGAAACATAGGGCGGAGGCTAGCATCGCCTTGCGCGGGCCGGCCCCTTCCAGCCACTTGCCGAACACGGCGGCGCTCAGGCCCAGGAAGACGATGGCGATGCTAAAAATGCGGATGATCTGCTGCTTGTCCCAGTCGCCCGCCATGTGGTGCTTGGCCGTGCTGCCGAGGAGCTGCCCGAGGGGGTTGTTGAAGACGCTGAAGGCATATGCCTGACCGACAGACAAGTGAATAGCGAGCGCGGCGGGGGGAACAAGCCAGCGGTTGTAGCCGGGCGGCGCAACGGTGCGCGCCCGGTCCAGAAGGGGAGAAGGCATGATATGGGTATTTCCTTACGAGGTCACTTCATGCTGATGTCTACCCAATCGTGAGAAAAAGTTAACCATGATGCCACTCGAACTCGACCGCCTCAAGGAACGCGCGGGCGATGACCATGTGGCCGGTCTGATTCGGGTGGACGCGGTCCCACGCCAATGTCGCCGGGTAGTAGGCGGTCAGGACAGCATCGAAGGCGGCCTGCGTGTCCACGAAAAGCGTCCCGTGCTTCTCCGACAAGCGGCGGACAATCGCGCCGTACTCGTCCGTGCGGGCGCGCATGGCGTCGGCGCGGTTCGGCTCGATGTAAAACGGGGTCATCAAGACGACGTTCCCGACGGCGGGCAGCGTCCGCGCCAGAAGCCGGTCCAGGGTCTGCTCGTATTCTTCGGGCAGGACGTGGTCCTCGGTCTGGCGGGGCGAATCGAACTGCCGCCACACGTCGTTCGCGCCGATCATGACCGAGAGCCAGTCCGGATGCTTGTCCAAAACGTCGCTCTGCCAGCGCGCTTCCAGGTCACGGACGGTGTTGCCGCTCGTCCCCATGTTGACGACCCGGACGCCAAGGTCCGGGTAGACCGCCCCCAAAAGGGCGTCCACGAGGCTGACGTAGCCCCGGCCGAGGGCATCAAACAGGCCCTCCCCGGCGGGCTGGGCGCGGCCCACATCGGTGATGGAGTCACCGATCATGACGAGTTTGCTGTTCTTATCGAGTTTCATTTGGCCGCCTTCATCGTGTACTGGATCGCCCAGACTTGGGCCCTTCCAATGCTGGATTCATGTGGTGAGAGGTACAGGAAACGTAACCAAGCTCCGTCCAGGGAGTTGGACCTTGAGCAGGGCACTGTGGACCGGAACTCTTCATTGACAGAGATAACGGAAATAGTGTGAGGACGCCGCAGGGAAATGAAGTTCCCGCCCCCAGTCAGGTGCAACATCACCTGGGGATCATAGACGACATGCCACTCACGACCCGTTCCAGGCTTCGCCGCCAGTCGAACGATAAACTGATGTTACGCGGCGGCTGAGGGACCGGGCCGGGGGAGCCTGGGCGAGTGCCGGGCGGGTTCGGGCGGGTTCGGGCGAGTGAATGAATTCACTCGCTGGAAGGCGCTGCGCGCCGGGCAGTCAAAGAGAGCCGCACATCGGGACAGCAGGGGCGCGCTGTCCGATCCTGCCCTGTCCGATCCTGCCCTGTCCGATCC
>JANOOM010000823.1:0-2104 GCA_031421335.1 Armatimonadota bacterium | reverse complement strand
GCCGGAAAGGGCGGTAATTAGGTCCGCCCCAGTTTTGGTCCCGTCGTAGAGGTAGCCGAAGGCGTAGTTGTGGTCAACAGTGCCATCCTGGAAGTCCACGACGAAGGAGGACTCCAGGCTGCCGCTGCCGACGGTCTGAGTGATCTGCGGCGTGAAAGTCTGGGCGCGGACGCCGCCATCCAGGGCGAACAGAAGGGCGGCCAGAGCGGCGAAAGTCGTGATGTTTTTCATGGGTTACTTTCCGGTGGGTTTCGCCGACTTGCGGCGGAGGCAGGCGCCGAGGAAGAGCAGGCCGGCCCCGAGGAGCCACCCGGAGTTCATCTCCGGCACGGGGGCCGGCGCGTTCCCGACCCGCGAGACGCCGTCAACGGTGCCCGACCCGGTGAAGCGGATGTACTGGATGCCTGTCTGCGCGAACTGGGTATTTGCCAGCGAAAAGGCGGTGCCTCCCGCGGAGCCGTTGTATAGGTCGTTGCCGGCGTGGGCCACGGTCTGGCCCGCGAAGTCGGCGGTCGTCAGGGTGGGATTGACGGGCTTGGAGAAGTCCTGGAGCTGGCCAGCATCATAGCCGCTCGGGTTCTGGACCGAGATGCCGACCCACTTGTAGGGGTTCTCCGGGAACAGGAGGCTGTCGGCGGGGGTGAGTGTGACGAAATTGATGCCGTCGCTGCTGACGCTGACGGTCGGCAGGCTGCCGAAGACGGTGCCGTCAGTAAGTTGGAACTGCGACATGTCGGTCGTGGGCGTCACATAGTCCTGGGCGATGAAGAACTGGTTGCTGAAGACGATAAAGTCTTCGCTGAACCAGTGGGCGCTGCTGTGGGTGATCGGGGCCTGATCGAACTTGACGGTCAGGCTGCCCAATCCGGTGCCGCCGAGCGAGACCAGAAGATTGTTCCCGGCGGGGTCACTGCCGTAAGCGGAGTAGGCGAGCGAGTCGTGATAAGTATCATAGCCATCGTAGGCGAGTGTCGTAGGCTGGCCCAGGGCGGCCTTGGGGTCGCTGTAGAGCGGGTTCGTGCTCAGGTTGCTGGAAGCGGCAACGCTGGATGCGAACTGCTGGCTGTGAGCGGCGGTGGCGATGCCCATGAGCAGTGCCAGGGATGCCGGCGCGAGGAGCGGCTTCAGAAATGGGGAGATCATCGTATTTTCCTTTGTGAATCGTGTGCGGTCCCGCCGTTACCGGGCGAAAGCGCGGGCCGGCTGCATGCCCTGGCCGTAGGCCGAGTCGTCGGCGGACAGTCCGCCAAACTCAGGGTAGTTGGATTTGTAGGGGAAGCGGTCGGCGGCGGCTTTGACGTGCCCGTCGGCATAGGCGACATTCGCGCGCCCTTTGTGGCGGAAGTCCACCAGACCTGCCGAGTAGTAGGCGGTGTCGCTTGGGGCGCGCAGGAAGTTCTCCGGCTGGGGCTTGGTCGTGCCGTAGCCGCCGTCGGCGAAGACGGCGGTCTCGCTAGGGGCGGCGATCTGGGCCAGGGAGCAGGAAGGGAAGTCGCCGTCAACGGTCGCGAGGTCTCCGCCGATGTAGGTGGCGTTGTAGGCGTAGCCGTTGTAAGGCCGCCCGGACGCGCCGGTGGTGACGAAGTCGGGGCACCCGTGGATCTGCCCGGCCTTGGTGTAAGCGCCGAGCATCCCGACCTCCCAGCGGCCCGAAACCCGGTCGTGGTGGAAGTCCCAGGCGTCGTCGCCGTCCCCGATGTTGTTGTGCTTGTTGTAGGAGGGGCAGGCCCGCTCGTCGTAGTCCTGGGCGTACAGAATCCAGGCCAGTCCGAGCTGCTTGAGGTTTGAGGCACAGACCGTGCGCCGGGCGTTCTCGCGCACGCCTTGAAAGACGGGGAACAAGATCGCCGCGAGGATCGCGATGATGGAGACAACGACGAGCAGCTCGATCAGCGTGAAGGCTTGAGTCGAAGCTCGGCGTGAAGCGAGGGTGGGGGCGTGGCAACGCCCAGGAGGGGACGCACCGGAGACGTGGCGTGGCATGAGTGTTTCTTTCCGCCTGTCGCGCGCAGGCTGGAAAAGCCGAAAGACTCCTGTCTTCCGGACACCTTCGGCTGGCATTCTGGCTGAACGGCAGCGTCCCGAAGGACGGAGCCGTATCACA
>JANOOM010000822.1:0-8136 GCA_031421335.1 Armatimonadota bacterium | reverse complement strand
GAGCAGGCGCACCACCCGCGCCGCCGTCGGGGCGGAGACCGTCCCAAAGCGGCGGCGGAGCTGACGCACCACCAGTGCCTCCTTGCCCTGTGTGATGCCCTGTGTGATGCCCTGTGTGATGCCCTCGGCCATGCCCCGCGTCAGCCCGTCCCGCTCCCAGCTCGTCATCAGCTCCATCGTCTCCTGCCTTTCCGCCGGGGCAAGCCCCGACAACGTCCGCTCGTACCGCGCCATCTCCGCCGCCGACAACTCCAAGTAGCTGTCCACGAACACCCCGATCAGCCGCGCCCGCGCCGGGTCAAGCTTTAGGCTCGCCAGCAGCCGCAGGCACTCCAGCTTCACGCGAGGGCGGTCCTCGGGACGCATCTTCATCTTCGCCATCAAGGCGCTCGCCACCGGGTTCTCCTGACGCACGAACCGCCGCCACGGCAGGCGGTTGAGCTGTACGACTTTATACCGGAACCGCAGCACCATCTCCTTGGAAGCATTCTTACCCGGAAACGAGACCTGGAACAAGTCCGGGGCGGCGACCTGGGGCGCGTCGTAGGAAAAGATGACCACCGGGTACACCGGAAGATCGTATCGTTCGGTCAAGCGCGCGAAGTACCGGAACATCCGCCGGGGGAAGTCCGGCTGCGGCGTCGCCTGGTTCTCGACATGGACCAGGAAAAAGGCGTCCTCGGTGCGGAACCGGGCGCGCATCACGACATCCACCTCATGCGTCTCGCTCAGACCGATGTCGGTGAAGACCTCTTTATCCAGGGGGACGACGCCAGCCTCACGGTCGAGGGCGGCGGCGAGATCGGGGAAGAACAAGTCGAGGAACTCCACGAAGAAGGTCGTCAGAAGCTCCTTGAACAAGCGGTCGTGGTCCATGGACGCGATTGTACCTGAAAAATAAGTCCGCGCGAGTTTTTCGCCCTTGACATACCTCCCAAATCTGTGTATACTCACAGCATGAACACACCTAGAAATAAGAGGCATATATGAGGCGCGAACTCGCCAATGGGGATCTGCCCGCGCTCATCCTCGCCGTGCTCGGGGCCGAGCCGCGCCACGGCTACGCCATCGCCCGCGAGGTCGAGCGGTTGAGCGGCGGCGCCCTGCACCTGCGCGAAGGCGCTTTGTACCCCGCCCTGCGCGTGCTGGAACAAGACGGCCTGATCCTGGGGGCCTGGGAAACGCAGGAGAAGGGCGCCGACCGCAAGGTCTACGCGCTCACCGAGGCCGGGCACCGGGAGATGGCGAAGCGGACGCAGGCGCTGCGCGACTATGCAACGCTCTTGCACACCATGCTGGGGAGGGTCGGCCATGCACAGACTGCTTGAAACGTACCTGTCGGAAGTCAGCGCGCATTTGGGCGCCCTGCCCCCCAAGCGCCGCGCGGAAGAACTGCGCGAGATGAGAGCGCACCTGGAAAACGCCATTGTCGTCAGCCACGAATTGGGCCGGTCCGAGGCGGAAGCGGCAGCGAACGCCGTCGCGCAGTTCGGGACGGCGCGGGATCTGGGCGAGAACCTGGTCTGGGCCTGGAAGCGCGGGCGCAGGAAGGACCGGCGCAGCTTCTGGGGGGCGGTGGCCCTCACGCCGCTGACTCTGCTCGGTCTGATGCTCGCCATATCCCACCTCCCCGATTTCCGGATACCGTGGCTTGACTCCTATTGCGCCACCCACGAAGGTTCCGGTGAGGTGATCGGGATGGCTCTCTCGGAGGCGATGTTTCTCACGGCCTTCGGGCTGGCCGGCGTGGTCGCCGGCAGCCTCTCCCCCAAGCGGGCCGTGCGCGCCGCCTGCCTGGGGCTGACGGTCTTCTTCGTGGGCTGGGCCGTCCTGGACGGCAAATCGGGCCTGCCTGACAACTGGGAGCGCGGTGCCTGGGTGCTCGCGGCGGTCGCCTCGGCTTGGGCCACCGGCCGGCGGCGCGTGAAGCGGGCACGGACGGCCCTGTAAAGAATACGGGCGAAATGCCGACAATCCTTGTATATCGCTGCCGCCGCCCGAACAGGGGCGGCTGAAACAGGACACAAGGAACTCATGACACTTCGCCCCCGCGCCATCCTCTCGCTTCCCCTCACCGCCGCTGCCCTCGGCCTGCTCGCCGCGCTGGCACCCCCGGCGCCCGCCGCGCCGCCCACTCCCCCGGTCAGTCCCCCGGAGGTCCAGATCTGGCCCCTGGGCGACTCGATCACCCACGGCTTCACGGCCCCCCGAGAGACGCCGGGCGGGTATCGCGGGTTCCTGTTCAGTGCCCTGGCGGCGCGCGGCTACCAGGTCCGGTCCGTCGGCGCCAGCACCGTCGATTCGTCGCCCGCCCTGGACGCGGCCGGACAGAGCCACCACGACGGGCACTCGGGCTTCCGCATTGACCAGGTCGCGAACAACCTGGACGGCGAAGACAACAGCGAGGTGGCCCTAGGCGGCGAGGGTGACAGCGGCGGCTTCTGGCTGACTGGCGCCCCCTCAGTCCGGGCGCCCCTGTCTCCGGACTTGATCCTGCTCGACATCGGCGCCAACGACTACTTCACGCACTACGACCCCGAGGCGCCGGGCGGCGACGGCTGGGCCGAGTTCCAGACAGACCCGTCGGCGTTCGACGACCACGCTGCCGCCCGGATGGATGCCCTGATCGGCAAGCTCATCGCCCTACGGCCCGGCGCGGCCATCCTGGTCGCCTCCGTCCTGCCCGACGTCTACAACTCCCCCGCCGTCGCCGGCTTCAACGCCCGCCTCCAAGCCCGGATCATGCCGAAGTATCAGGCACTGGGCGCCCGCATCTCGTTCGTGGACCAGGCCGCCGGCTTCGTTGACCCCGTGACCGGTATCCCCCGCGCCGACTTCTACGGGGCTGACCCCGTCCACCCCAACGCGGCCGGGTACGCGCGCATGGCCTCGGCCTGGCTGCGCGGCATCGCGGCCGTCCTGCCGCCGCCCAGCCCGGTCGCCCCGGCCCGCGCCCGCCTTTTGTGGCGGGACGCAGACGGCCGGGCCTGCGTCTCCTCGGTGGGGCCGGACAGCATCCCGGTGGACGTGCATTTCTATGGACCCTACCTCGGCTGGACGGCGACCGCCGTGGCGACCGGCCCGGACGGGGCCACCTATCTCCTCTGGAACGCCGCCGATGGCCGCGTCCGCCTTTGGAACCTGTCCGACCCGGACCCGGCCGCGACCGGCATCTCCTACGGTCCCTACGGCGAGGGCACCGACCCGCGCCACTGGGCGGCTTCGGGCCTCGCGGTCGGGCCGGACGGCGTCGTCCACCTCCTGTGGAACCATCCCAGCGGGCGGGCCGCCCTGTGGGCGCTGGGCGCGGGTGGTGGGTTCGCCATCACCGGCGGCTACGGCCCCTACACGGAAGGGTCGCCCGACAACGAGTGGCGCGCGGACGGCCTTGCGGTCGCGCCGGACGGCACCTGCCGCCTGCTCTGGAACGACACGGCCGGGCGGGCCGCTTTGTGGGCCGTGGACGAAGCGGGCGCCTTCACCGTCCTCGGCGGCTACGGACCCTACACGGACGGGCCTGGGGGCGGCCCGTGGCGGGCGACCGCACTCGCCGCCGCCCCCGACGGCGCCCTGCGCCTGCTGTGGAATGACGCGGACGGCCGCGTCGCCCTGTGGGGGATGACCGCCTCGGCGGGCATCGCCTCGATTACCGGCTACGGCCCCTATGTGGAGGGGACCCCCGACAACAAGTGGAGCGCGACCGGTGTCTGCGTCGGACCCGACGGTGTCTGTGACCTGCTGTGGGGCGACACGGCCGGCCGCACCGCGCTGTGGGCTGTGGACGAGGCGGGCGGCTTCGCCATCACCGGCGGTTTCGAGTCGTATCTCTCAGGGGCGGCGGTCGGGCTTTCGGCGGGGCTATGACCCCGCCGTTTTCGTGTATAATGGTCTATGCCGATCCTTGAGCCGACCGACGACCGCTACCACGCACGCCTGCACGCCGCCGCACGCACGACGGACTATGTCTTCAGCCAGCTCATCCCGTATCTCGGCAACAAGCGCAAGCTGCTGCCGCTTATCGGACAGGCCATCGCACAGACCGGCGAGACCGGCGCAATGGGCGGCCTGTTCGTGGACTTCTTCGCCGGCAGCGGCGTCGTCGCCCGGTCCGTCAAGCGCGCCGGGTTTCGCGTCCTCGCCAACGACTGGGAGCCTTACGCCCACGCCCTCAATCGCGCCGCCATTGCGTGTAACGCCCTGCCCACGTTCGCCGCCCTGGGCGGGGCGGCGGCGGCGTTCGCCGCCCTGAACGCCGCCCCCCCTCTGGAGGCAGAAGGCTACGTCACCAAACACCTCTGCCCGCGCTCGGACGAGCGCCCCGATCCGGACACGGAGCGGCTGTTCTTCACACGCGCGAATGGCCGGAAGATAGATGCCATGCGCGCGCTGATCGCGCGCTGGGAGACGGAAGGAAGTCTGACCGGGGACGAACGGGACGCCCTGCTGGCTCCCCTGCTGTACGCGGTCAGCTATGTCAGCAACACGAGCGGGGTCTTCAAGGGGTTCCACCGGGGCTGGGGCGGGGCGACGAAAACGGCCCTGTACCGGATATGCAGCGAGATCACGCTGCGCCCGCCCGTATTCCACGATAACGGGCAAAACAACGAGGCCACGCGGCGGGACGCGCAGGTTCTGGCCGAGGAGCTGCGGGCTTTGGGCACGGCGGTGGCCATCGCCTACCTGGACCCGCCCTACAACCAGCACCCTTATGGCAGCAATTACCACGTCCTGAACACAGTCGCTCTGGGAGACGCGCCGGACACAGCCCCGTATGCGGGCGGGCACAACAAGTCCGCCATCCGCACCGACTGGCGGGCGGAGCGCCGCTCGGCCTACAACCACGGCGCGGCCCTCGCCGCCTACGCGCGCCTGCTCCAGACTATCGAAGCGCGGCACATCCTCTCCAGCTACAGCACGGAAGGCAACATCCCCTTGGACGGGCTATTGCGCGCGGCCTCGGAGCGCGGCGCGCTTTCCTGTGTGTGCCATGCCTACAAGCGCTACCGGGTGAGTTCGCAGCGGGCCTCGGCGCGGCCCCGAACGGTGGAGTTCGTCCTGAGCATCGACACGTCCAAGCGGGCGGGTGCAGGTGACGCCGAGCGGGTGGGGGAAGAAATCCGGGCGCGGCAGTCGGAGGCGGACGCCGCTTAGGCCGCCGCCTCCGCCAGCCAAACTTCCCGCGCTACCCCCATGCCGGCGTCACTTCTCCTGGTACTCCTGCGCGTCTTGCAGGGCCGCATCAAACCACGCGCTGAAGCCGGGGTAGTGCCGCGCTGCGCCACCGTCCGCCGCGTCCAGGCCCTCAAGCACCAGGACGGCCTTGCCGGCCCCGTCCAGCCCCTTATCGAAACACGCCACGGCACCGGTGTCCAGGCGCCGGGCGATGGCGACCAGAGTACGGCCCGGCCGGCGCCCGGCCAGCCGGGCGGTCTGCTCGGCGATCCCGGCCTCGTCCAGCATCTCCCACGGGGCGATGCTGTCGGAGGCGTCTTCGGTCGTCAGCTCTTTTCGTTTACGCTTGAACATGGGGTGCCTTTGCTGAGTGGAGGCTTTTCATAACCTCAACAGTCCTATGCTTGCTTCTTCGCCCGCGCGAAGCGCTCGTTGACGTTCTCCCAGTCGAGCGTGTTGTACCAAGCGGCGACGTACTCCGGGCGCCGGTTCTGGTACTTGAGGTAGTAGGCGTGTTCCCACACGTCAATGCCCAGGAGCGGCGTCCGGCCCAGCATCCAAGGGCTGTCCTGGTTGGCCGTGGACTCGACCTTGAGCGTGCCGTCGTGGGCCAGCGAGAGCCAGCCCCAGCCGCTGCCGAACTGGCCCAGGGCCGCTTTGGTGAACTGGTCCTGGAACTGGGTGTAGGAGCCGAACTGCTTGTCAATGGCCGAGGCCAGGTCTTTGGTCGGCTTCCCGCCCCCGCCTTTCTTCATCAAGGGCCAGAACAGCGAATGATTGTAGTGCCCGCCGCCGTTGTTGCGGACGACCTTGAACGTCGGGTCGGTTGGGTCGGTGATGCCGAAGGAGGGGGTGAGGAGCAGGCCGCGCACGAGCAGGGCCGGGTCGCCCGCCGCCGTCAGGGCGGGCGGCAGTTTGGCGGCGACCGCGTTCAAGTTCTTCACATAAGCGGCGTGATGTCTGTCGTGGTGGAGCTGCATCGTTTGGGCGTCAATGTACGGCTCCAAGGCGTCGAAGGCATACGGCAGCGGCGGCAGCGTGAACGGTCCGGTCGCCGCAGGGGCGGCGGGTGGTGTCTGGCCCCAAGCAGCGGGAGCAGCGGCGAAAGCCGCCGCCGAAAAGAGGGCCACCTTGAGGGCGTCACGGCGGGTCATCAGGGTGTCAGTGGGCATCGATTTGATCTCCTTGAGATGGCGGCAATAGATCGGCGAAGACGAAGCCGTCGCGGGCGACGACCTCCCCCAGAGTGGTGGGGACGGGATGTGAGAACATCGGACCGGCAAAAGCGAACGTGTGGAACTCCCCCGCCTCGCCGCAGGGGTCCACATCCGGCGGCAGGGCTTCGAGCAGGGCCGCGTCGAAGGCGCGGCCCGCGAGCGACTCGGGCAAGCGGCGCGGGTCTATGCAGGTCAGCCGCGCTTCCAGGCCGCCCGCGATCATGTCGCGTGCGAGGGCGCGCGTCGGCAGTCCCCACAACGGGAACAGCGGTGTCAGCCCCACTTGTGCCATTTGACGCTCGCGATAGGCACGGACGTCTTCCAAAAACAGGTCCCCAAAGGCGACATGCGTGATGCCCCACCGCTCACGCGCCTCCCCCAGCGCCCGCGCGGTCGCTTCTTCATACTCGGCATTGGAACACGGCCACGGCAGCGGCACGGCCAGGAGCGGCAGGCCCGCCGCCCGCACCTGCGCTTCCAGGAGCGTCCGCCGAACGGCGTGCATGGCGACCCGGTCGCCGTCGGCGCTCAGGGTCGTCAGCAGCCCCACAACCTCGACATCCCACGCTTGACGCAACATGTGCAACACCCAGGCGGCGTCCTTGCCGCTGCTCCAGGACAGCAGGACGCGCGGCTTGACGGGGTTAGAAGAGAGCATGGTCTGTTGTTCCGGTTGGCTCGGCCTAATTCCTGCCACTTGTGCTATAATCCAATCATGGGAAATTACGCAACGCTTTCCTCGGCCCAGCCCTTCTCGGCACCGACGCTGGAAGGGCAGATTCAGAGCAAACTGGAGTCGCTCTTTCCCCCGGCGGAAGTGCGGCGCTGGCTGGAAACGCCCCAGCCGCAGTTTGAGGGTAGCCCGCGCGAGTTGATGGCACGTGGCGAGGCCGAGCGCGTCCTGCGCGTCCTGACCCGCTTGGAGCAGGGTATCCCGACCTGATGCGCCGCACCCCATTGGTGAAGATGTAGGAAGCGGCTCGGCTCGCCGCGCCGTTCTCTGGCGTCTGCTTCCGCAACGTCGCCCAGCGCTTCGCCACGCGCCGCGATGTCCTCTCGACGCAAGGAAGCGTACTGTCTGGCGGGCGCTACAACTTCCATGGGACGTATCCCACTTTCTATCTTTCCTGCGACATTCACACCTGCGTGGAAGAGACCACGAAGTCATTCTGACCGCCCCCCCTGTTCTTCGACTTCTGGGGGTCACGCGCCTTCGCCTGATCCGCACGGACTGGGTCACAAGCCAGGACGTAAATGGGCGCGAAGCTTTTACACAGGAGATCGGCCGCCTCGCCCGCGAAGCGGGGATGGAAGCAGTCATCACCCCATCCACCGCGTTGCCGCGCACCGGCAGAAACTTGTGCATCTTCCCTGACCAGCTTCTCGCAGGCTCTCTGCTGCGCGCCATCAACGTCCGGAGCCTCCGCGCGGTTTAAAATGGATCCTCCCTGTGGTGCAACAGGGGGCATGAAATCTGTGTCGGAAACAACCCCCAGGAGGCTTCATGCACCAATATCTATTGGACAATTTTGGGACGCTTCTGTCAGCGGCGTCAGACCTCCGGACTCAAAAGAGTGACGACCCAATCTCGTTGAAAGCGGCAGTCATGGGATTTTCGCTCTATCATGACCTCCCACAATGGGGCAGGGATGCGTTCGACTATGTGATTCGGTTTCTCACGGAGGACCCCAAGCCCGTGGATCTGAACCGGGTGCCAGATGGGGAGGAAGGTTTTGAGGCTTTCCTC
>JANOOM010000821.1:0-2733 GCA_031421335.1 Armatimonadota bacterium | reverse complement strand
ATTCGACGACTGGACCGTGGACTGGTACGATGCCCCCAAGGCTTCGCCGACGATCTGAACGTTTCTCACAGAGAGCCGCGCCCCGATGGGCGCGGCTCTTTTTGTTCGTCTGAGGTATGATGGTGGCAGGAGGTCGGCATGATCGCATTCAAAGACTCCGCGCCGCAGCAGATACGGGAGCAGAAAGTGGCGGTCACCAACGTAGAAACCATCGTCGTGCCGGATCTCTACAGGAAAGAGGCGCGAACCGAGGGTGACGGCCTCTCCGGCGTCAGCGCTGGCTGGTCCCAGTTCGTCCGCGTCTGGTACCGGGCAGAATAGACCATGTCAGCATTCACCTTCCATAAAGCCCCCCCTGACGAGATCGCACCCCTTCAAGAAATCGTCCGCCTTTGCGGCGAAGACATCGGGGCGCGAACCGGCCTGACCTTCTGGTCGCCGCCCCCGCCCATCGGGTTGATGCGCCGCCACGCCGCTGAAAAAGACGTCTATGCCGTCCGGGACGGCGCAGACATCGTGGCGACGTTCACCTTCGGCCTCTCCGGCTGGCCCGAAGAGTCGGCGCCGCTCTGGGCCGAGCCGGGCGCCCGCGCCGCCTACCTTTCCCGCCTGGCCGTCCTGCCGGGCCGCCAGGGTCAGGGCATCGGCCACTCGTGCCTGGCCGAAGTCGAGCGCCTTGCAGGAGAGCAGGACTGCCGGGCCATCCGCCTGGACGCCATCCGCGCCTTCGCCCCGCCCCTCGCGCTGTACCGCCGCCTCGGCTTCGAGGAGCGCGGCGTCATCCAGTGGATGAACTGGTTCGGCATCCCCCGCGAGCTGGTGCTGCTGGAAAAGATGCTGACGGGGACTCTGTCATGACCCGCGCCGACCTGCTGCGCCGCCGCATCCGCGTGTGGCTCGTCTTGTTCCTCGTCGGGCTGGTCTTGAGCGGCGTGACGGCCATCCCGCTGGCCTGGGAACTCGGCATCGCGGTGCGCGTCGTCGGGACCGGCGACAACAGTCTGGCGCACTGGATCGGACATGTGCGGGACGGCCTGCGCGACACCGACGCCCGCTACCCGTTTCTCGCCTATGGAACGGACTGGCTGGCATTTGGGCACCTGATGATCGCCCTCGCCTTCGTCGGCCCCCTGCGCGACCCCGTCCGCAACCGCTGGGTCATTTCCTTCGGCATGATCGCCTGCGTCCTGGTCGTGCCGTGGGCCTTGGCCTTCGGGCCGCTGCGCGGCATCCCCTTCTTCTGGCGCTTGATAGACTGCTCGTTCGGCGTCGTCGGCATCGTCCCCTTGTGGATCTGCCGCCGGGACATTGACGAACTGGAACGCATCGAGGCGGCGACTCCATGAAACCACTCCTACTATCGGCCCTGACGGGCCTGCTGTTCGCCTTCAGCCTGCCGCCTTTCGACCAGGAGTGGCTGGGCTGGTTCGCCTTCGCCCCGCTGCTGATCGCTTCCCAGGGCCGCCGCCCCTTGGAGGCCGTTGGCCTGGGCCTAATCGCCGGCGGCGTCTGCGGGGCCGCCCAGGCGGGCTGGTATCACGACACCGCCCGCCTGTTTTGGGCCTACATCCCCTTCCTCTGGCTGGCCTTCCTGCTCGGCTTCGTCGCCGCCGCTGCCGCCCGCGTCCCCGCCGCCTGGCACCCGGCCAGGCGCGTCTTATTTCTGGCCTGCGCGGGTATCGCGGGCGAGTGGCTGACCTCGTTCCTGCCCCTGCCGCTCAACATCGCCCTGTGCCAGTACCGCGTCCTGCCGCTCCTCCAGGTCGCCGCCTTTGCCGGCATTTGGGGCGTCTCGTTCCTGCTCTGGTGGGTGAACGCTTCTTTGATGGAGCTTATCCTGCGACGCAAAGCCGCCCCGCTCGCCATCGGCGCGGTTCTCGTCCTGCTGTCGCTCGGCTACGGCTTCCTGCGGTTGGCCCAGCCCCCGGCAACGCCGCGACTGCGCGTGGCCGCCATCCAGGACCTGACGCTTGAGGAGACCGGCGACCTCGCCAAGCCCGGCGCCCAGGCAGACCGCACCGTTCTGACCAAGCAGGCGGCGGCGCGCGGGGCCAAACTCATCGTCTGGTCGGAGGAGTCTTTGGGGGGCGAGTTCACGCCTGCCAGCCCTAAAGACGAGACCCGCCTTCTCGCCAAGCAACTTCAAACGGCCCTCGTCGTCGGCTACTCGGATGACGCCCGCCCCAAGCCCTTCAACTGCGCCGCATTCCTCGCCCCCGACGGCACCGTCCTCGGCCCCGCCCACCACAAGATCCACCTTTATTTGTCGGAGCGAGAGACCAACCAGCCTGGCCACGCCGCGACGGTCGTCTCAACAGGGCTGGGGAAGATCGGCCTGGAGATCTGCTTCGATAGCTGCTACACCAACACGACCCGCCAAGAGGTGGAACAGGGGGCGCGGCTCATCGCCCTCCCCAACTACGATCCCCCGACCCCGCGCGGCGTCCTGCACTGCTTGCACGGGGCCATGCTCCCCTTCCGCGCCGCCGAGAACGCCGTCCCCTTCGTCCGCGCCGACTCAAACGGCCTGTCCCAGATCGTGGACGCGCGGGGCCGCATCCTCGCCCAGTCGCCCCTGTTCACCCCCGACGTTTTAGTCGCCGACGTGGCCCTCGGCGACGGGCGCGGCACCTTCTTCACCCGCTTCGGCGACTGGCTGGCATACGTCTGCTTGGCGTTCGCCTGCGGCTCGATCTTAGTACGGCTACGGCTTCGGCGCAAGCCGAAGGTGTA
>JANOOM010000820.1:0-6993 GCA_031421335.1 Armatimonadota bacterium | reverse complement strand
CCTTTTTGCCGACCTCGGCTTACTTCTTCGGTCGTCCGGTCCGGCGTCACTCTGACCCAGCCCGGCGTCCCCCGCGTGCTGGGGATGCAGGTGCCGGCGGCGAGTTAGTCCTGGCTTGCTGCTGCTAGACTTGGGCGGCCTGGCCGTCAGTCGTCGGTGTAAAGCGGGACGGTGCGCTGAGTTCCGCGCATCCTATGGGAAAAGCCCCGGCCTCACGCGGAGGCCGGGGCTTCGTCCTGTGTCGCCAAAGCGCGCCGATTGTCACCTGCTGATCGGCCCGTAGTCCGGCGTGTGGTAGCGCGGCTGGGTGGGCCGGAATTCGTAGTGGTCTACGCCCAGGCCGCGCAGGACGGCGGCCTCGATGGGGGAATAGTCGCCGGCTGGGCGGCTGAAGTTCATCGGCTCGTTCATCTCGTAGCAGAGGTTGGTGATGGCGCGGGGGCGCTGCAAAACGTTCTGTCCGACGGCATGGAGCATGAAGGGGTGCAGTAGGTACACGTCGCCCGCCTCGCCGGTCGCCTCGCGGAAGTCGGAGCACTCGGCGAGCAGCGCCTTCGTGTCGAAGTCGTCCGGGCCGATGCCCTCGGGATGGGCGGCCAGATAGCGCGCGATGACCGGGACGGAGTCAACGGCCAGAAAGGTCGCGCCGCCCTGCGGGAGAACGTCGGTGAACAGCGGGATGCCCAGAAGCCCCTGTTCCGGACTGTCCAAAAAGTGGAGGAAGTGCCAGCCGTCCTTGTGCCAGCCGAGCGACGCGGCGGACGGCGGCTGGTACGGCGCATCGGCCCCCTGCTTGAAGTTCATGGCGAACAAAGAGATGGCGGGCCGGCTCTTGACCCGGTCCTCGCCGCCCATCAGCTCGCACGACGCCTCCCAGGCGGCGGGCGCGTAGCTCGACAGCGGCTCGTGGCGATGGAGTTCCATCCGCTCGTACCCCTTGCGCCACGAGGTGGGGTCGTCCACGTCGTACCCCGTCCGCGCGCACTCGTCGCGCACCCATTGAAGTGAGTCCTCGCGCGAAAACGCGCCCTTGACGATGATGTGGCCTTCGGCGATGAATTGTTCGCGTTGTTCGGGTGTCAGCATGGTGTCTCTTCCTTCTGGAAAACCGTCAAGCGGGGACAAAAGGGCACGATGCGGAAAGAGGGCGCGATGAATCCCGTCCTGCTTCTCCGGCCCCGCCCTTCTTTCTCGACTCTCTGCCCTTCTTTCTCGACTCCCCGGCGTTTTTCCTGCCCGCCCCTGTTGCCGCCCCGGAGAGGGCGCGTTGAACCTGCCTCGCCGTTAGGTACACTGTCTCCATGGAAGACTACGACGACCAATTCTCAACGCCGGTGGAGGCGGGCAGCATCCCGACGGGCACATTACGGGGGCTGAACTTGGCCGGCGATCTAGCCCACGTCGCCGTCGCCGTCCTGCTGCTCTTGATGACCGTGCTGGTGATGGTGTATGCCTGCTTTTCCTACGCCGCGCAGCTCCCGCACGCCCTCGCCGCCCTGCGCCCGCAGCCCGTCGCGCCGTCCGCGACCGGGCACTCCATTGACTTGTTCATTTTCAGCAGCATCGAGTTCCTCAGCAACATTCTGTTCGCGGTCATCCTGCTGGAAGTCCTGCACACGACGGTGATCTTCCTGCACGACCGCAGCAGCCGGGCTATCGTGCGTGCCTTCCTGGTCGTCGCCATCTTGTCCATCGTGCGGAAGATGCTGCTGGTCGGGGCCGAGTCGTCCCTGACCGGCGAGATGGGTCTGCCGTTCGTCTACAGCGCCGTCGGCACCCTGATCAGCATCGTCGGCATCCTGATGCTCGTCGGCGGCTTGGTCCTCATCAGCCGCACGGGCAAGAATACCCCCTGACCCGTCACGGCGCCGCCCCCGCGCCCTCTCCGCCGCCACTGCCAGAGCCAGAACGTCATCCGCCACGGCACCAATGCCAATGACAGCCAGCGCTATCGCTCTGAGCGGGCGGCTCAAAAAAAGCCAGCCGGATGCGCCAGATCGTCGTCTGCTGCACTGACAGACCTGAAAGGCGCCGTCGACGACCAGGGCCAGAAGACCTGTCGCCTGCTCTGGGAGCGGGTGCCGCCCGTCTTGCGTCATGCGCTGGCTTTCACCGACTTCTGGGAGGCGCCCCAGAAGGCAGCGCCGGAGGGCCAGCACGTTGCCTTCGGCAAGGGCAGCGGCCAGACCAACCACGTCGAGAGGCTCAACGACACGCTCCGCCAGCGCTTGAGCCGGCTCGTCCGCAAGACGCTCTCGTTCAGCAAGTCGGAGGGCATGTACGAGAGTTGCCTTCAGCTGTTCCTGCACCACTGCAACACGAAGATGGCGCGAGGCGCATCCCACCGACCGTACCCAGATTGCGCCCCGCCCTAACATCAACCTGCGATTATTTTCACAAAGATGGCTATTTTTCTTGACAATTACTCCCGACCAAATGTATAATGATGCTAACGAAACTGCCTCCAAAAAATGTCTCCTAAGAAAGTGGCGGTCATGACAAGCATCTGGACATTGCTGATTGCGGGCGGGACCATGGGGATGATCGCCCTGATCTTCTTCCTGTGGGGGGTCAAGAACGGTGCCTTTGAGAACGCCGAGGACGCCAAATATGTCGTGTTCCGCGACGAGGAAGACGACTAGTAAGTCGGTAGGAAAGTAAGCATGGCAATCAACTATGATCGCGAGAAGCAGGAGCTGACGCGGCGTAACTTCCTCTCCCTCTCAACCTGGGGCCTGGTCGGCATCGGGTCTCTGGGCGCGGCGGGCATCTTCGGCAAGTTCTTCTGGCCGAACGTCTCCTACGGCCCGCCCTCCAAGTTCTCCATCGGCAAGCCCACCAACTTCCCCGACGGCGCCAAGCAGAACATCGCCGACCAGAAGGTCTCGATCATCCGGCACGGCGAGAAGCTGGGCGCCATCTCGATGGTCTGCCAGCACCTCGGCTGCACCGTCGCTGCCTCCCCGACCGGCTATGATTGTCCCTGCCATGGCTCCAAGTACGACGACATGGGCAACGTCACCCACGGACCCGCCCAGATCTCCTTGTTCTGGTTCGACATCGCCCTGACCCCAAGTGGCGACCTGGAAGTGGACAAGAGCAAGAAGTTCAACGAGCCGGGCCATTACTACGATGTCGTTTAGGAACGTCGTTTAGAAACCTCGCGTGATCGCCGTGTTAGAGTAATGTGATCGCAGTATAAAACCTGCGAAAGCCATAAATGGCTAGAAGTCAAGGGTAAGCAAACGCCATGAGCGTCAAAGAACTGAGACCCGGCGGACCCGTTCCGCCCAACGGGACCGGCAACGGGCAGCGCCCCTCGCATGACGGGCCGTTGGCGAAGCTCAACAAGGCTATCTACCGGCAGGCCCCCGAGATCTGGGACAACCTGCACCCGCGCGTGCTGGGCCACAACGTCTACAAGTCCATCTACCGCACGACCGCCTTCCCCAAGACCGAGCGCGAGCGCTCGGAAGCCTTCTTCAACTCCTTCCTGCTGCACATCCAGCCGGCCAAGATCGAGAAGCACGCCCTTCGCTTCACCTACACCTTCGGCCTGGGTCTGCTGTCGCTGTACCTATTCCTGATCCTGACCGTTTCGGGCCTGCTGCTGATGTTCGTTTATGTGCCGTCCACGGAGCAGGCATATCTACGGATGCAGGACCTGCATTCCAGCGTCTCGTTCGGCTACATCCTGCGCGGCATGCACTTCTGGTCGGCCAACGCCATGATCGCCGCCGTGTTCTTCCACATGTGCCGGGTCTTCTACACCGGCGCGTACAAAGCCCCGCGCGAGTTCAACTGGGTCATCGGCGTGATTCTGATGGTGCTCACGCTCGTTTTAGGGTTCACGGGCTATCTGCTGCCCTGGGACCAGCTCGCCTTCTGGGCCATCACGGTCGGAGCGGGCATCGCCGGCAAGGCGAACTGGATTCCCGACCACATCAATCCCCTGTTGACCGGCGCGCACCTGCCGCCCGCCGTCCCGCCGCTCGGCGACCTGACGCGCTGGGGCCTGCTTGGGGCCGACACGGTCGGGCAGGAGGCGCTGATCCGCTTCTACGTCCTGCACGTCGCCATCCTGCCGGTCATCATGGGCATGTTCATCGTGTACCACATGTGGCGCATCCGCAAGGACGGCGGCATCTCCAGCCCGAAAGAGTCGCCGGAGTGACCCACCCCGCCGCTACGCGCCGACCCTCCCGAAGCGGGAGGGTGGGGTGAGAAGGTGGTTGAAGGGTTTGGTGGGATGAGTGGGGGGCGGGGCGGTTAAAGTAGCCGCGCCCGGAAGTTAAGCCGCGCCCGGAAGCCAAACCGCGCCCGGAAGCCAAACCTGACGGCCAGAAGGCCATGCCCAACGACCAAACCCAGAGACTAGAGACTACTGTCTGAAGGCTCAATCAACCAAAGAAAACCTCCCGACAACCTTCCCGCCGCCCCTCCCGTTTCGGGAGGGGAAGCCGCGTAGCGGCAGGGGTGGGTTCTAGAAGCACTAAAACTATGAAACGTATCCGAGAAGAAGAAATCTTCCCGCGCAACCCCAACAAGACCTACGGCCTGATGGAGCTTGTCAAAGGTTCCTCCACGCGCGTGGACCGGGGGCCGGACGACATGGTCTCGTCCTGGCCGCACCTGTTGATCCGCGAGGCGGCCCTGTTCGCGGCCTGCTTCGCCGTCATCCTGGCCCTGTGCGTCTTCAAGCCGCCGCCACTCGAACTCGAAGCGAACCCGCTGAAGCCACCGAACCCGGCCAAGGCGCCCTGGTACTTTTTGGGCCTGCAAGAGCTGGTCGCCTATGACGCCTTCTGGGGCGGCCTAGGCATCCCCGGCTTGGTCGTCATCGGCCTGATGGCGATCCCCTATGTAGACCGGCACCACAGCGGCATCGGGCGCTGGTTCGCCAAGAGCCGCCGGACCGCCTGCGCTTTGTGGACACTCTACGTCATCGCAGTCATCGTGCTGATCATCATCGGCCAATACTTCCGCGGCCCGAACTGGAACTGGTACTGGCCGGGCAACATGCCGCCGGAAGTGCAGTAACGAATTTCCCGAACTCGAACGACGCTGCCCCCTGAGTGTGGGCGGCGTAGATAGAAGTAATCCATGTTTGGCTTCAAGTCAATGGTCTCCAAGTTCGCCTTCTGGAGCGTCGTGCTGCTGGCCCTCGTGATCGTCACCGGCGTCAAGGCGGTTTGGAACAATCAGAACGCCGACACGCCCGATTTCCGCTATTGGCAGGGCCACTACCGCACGATCTCCGCCGACCTCGCCCAGAGCGACGCCGTCAAGGACGCTGCCCTGAGCGCCGCCGAGGAAGTCAAGCAGGTCACCGTTCTCCAGTTCCCGCTCATCAAGGCGGACGGCACCGAGCAGCAGCGCGTGGACCGCTGCCAGTCCTGCCACGTCGGCCTGAGCAACCCCAGCATGACGGCGGAGAACATCATCGCCAAGGTGGACCACAAGACGGTCGCCACCGCCAACCTCGCCGTCTACTTGAATGACCCCGCCCACAAGGCCACATTAGAACTCATCAAGACGCTGGGAGCGCACCCTGGCATCCGCATCGAGGCGGGTGACGCTTCGCGCGACCTCGGCGTCATCCACGGCGCGAACTTCACTTACGGCATCGCCACCGAGGCCAATGTGACGGGCGAAGACGCGAAAGATTATCAGTACCAGAAGATCAACCTCAAGCAGCACCCGTTCCCGACCTTCGGCTGTACGACCTGCCACTACGGCACCGGCCGCGAGCTGATCCAGGACGCCGCCCACGGCAACCCGGAGATGTCGCAGACGCCGATGCTGCCGGCCAAGTACATGGAAGCGGCCTGCGCCCAGTGCCACGCCCAGTACAGCGCCAAAAACTTCGTCATCGGGTATCAGGCGCCGCTCTCGCCCGCCCGCATCATCAAGCTGCTCGACGGCCAGGACGTCGGCGATGACGAGGTGCAGGCATACATCCTGGACCCCAAGAACAAGCTGACGGCCAGCGCGGTGAACTACGTCGCCAATCAGCCGCAGATGGCGACCATCGCGAAGGGCGAACAGCTCTTCAAAGCACAGGCCTGCTACGGCTGCCACAAGATCGAGGGCTTCTCCAAGGGCAACGTCGGCCCTGAGCTTACCTATGAGGGCCGGGCGGCGGGTGGCACAACGGCCATCGCGCACCAGATCTGGGACCCGCGCTACAAAGTCGCCTCCTGCGTCATGCCCTACTTCTTCGCGGTTCGCAAGACCAACACCGACGATCCCGACCCGGCCCACATCACCGACATCGTGGACCAGCGCTCCAAAACCACGACGGTCGCGCCGGTCGCCCTCGACCCCGGCAAGGGTGCGCCGAACCCCGACTATGAGGAAAATATCGCCAGTACGCTGCGCGAACACGGCTACATCGCCGACGCTTCCCGGCAGGCGGATGTTGACGCCCTGGTCACGTTCGTCACCTCGCAGACCGGCCAAAACTACGCCGATAGCCAGAGCAGCCGCTTCTCGACCATCGCGGCATACAACATTGCTAGACCCGCCGATGTGACTGTATCGGCGGCCGTCGGCAAGCAGATCTTCGAGCAATCCGGCTGCTACGCCTGCCACTACATCGGTGACCCGAACCACGCGCACCAGACCGGGGACCCGAAGTTTGGCAAGGGCGGCGTCGCCGGCCCCGAGCTGTCGTGGGAGGGGACGCGCCACTCGCAGAAGTGGATGACGGAGCACTACAAGAACCCACAGGCGTTCGTGCCCGGCTCCATCATGCCGATCTTCCCGTTCTCCGACTCGCAGCGCGCGGCCCTGTCGCTGTACGACGGTGCCCAGCGCCCGGCCAAGGCGTCCGCCCGCCCCGTCTCACCCGACCAGGACCTCCCGGTCGGTTACAAAGACCAGTAGGGGACCTAACCCCGGCACAAGTGCCGACCCTTCCCTGTGAGGGCAGGGTAAGAGAGTATCAGGAAATGACCGGGGGGCGCCCCTGGTCTGCTGTCGTCTATCTGC
>JANOOM010000819.1:0-8429 GCA_031421335.1 Armatimonadota bacterium | reverse complement strand
TACCAGCAGGTGACCGGCATTGTTTCCCTCGCCTTCGCCGCCGGTCTGGGCATCGCGACGCGCTCGCCGTCTCAGATGTTCGCGGCCCTGCTGCTGGTTAACCCACGTCCGGCCCTCATCGGACGGGAGGGGGCAAATCTGGGTGCGGCGGCCCGCGTGCTGCGGGCGGGTGTGACCGTGGTCGGCACGCGGCCCGACCGCCATGTGCGCCGCCCCGACTTTCTGGTACTGGATGGCCCGCGCCTGCTGGTGAGCGGGCTGGAGCTGACCGCCCTGCTGCCGCTGACCGAGGCACGCACCCCCACCGAGCTTCAGGGCCTTGCGGCGGGCGTTGACGCCGCCGCCGGCTCGCCCTGGGGCGCCACCTTCCCGCCGGCGGGCCGGGCGGAAGCGTCAGACGGGCGCTTCGATGGGGGCGCGGCCTCGGCGGAAGTTGACGGGGTGCGGTATCTGCTGGAGCCGGTAGACCGTCCGGAGGCGGGTTCGACCCTGGCCCGGCTCGTCGAGCGAGGCGACTTCCTACTCGCCCTGCGGCGCGACGGGAATGCCGCCCCGATGGCGGTCCTGGCCCTGCGGCCCCGGCTCGTTTCGGGCGTCGTGGGCCTCGTCCAAGTCTGTCGGCGATACAACATTCAGGTCATCCTGCGGGCGGACGAGGACTCGCCCGCCGCGCAGGCCGTGGCCCGCCGCGCCGGTCTGACGCTGACCGTGGCGGATGACATGACAGCCATCCGGCAGCGGCAGGCATCTGGGGCGCGCGTCGCCCTGGTCTCGGACAGCGCGGACGCGGCGGAAGCCTTCGCCGCCTGCGACCTTGGCATCGGTTTGTCGTCCGGCCGGAGCAGCCGCTTCCCGGCCCGCGCAGACCTGCTGGCGCCGGACCTTGACGGGGTGAGCGCGGTCATCGAGGCGGGCGCGCGCCGCGAGGCGGCGGTGCTGGACTCCATCGGCCTATCGTTGGTGGCAAACGTCGTCGGCGCGACTCTGGGCGTGCGCGGCGTTTTCGGCATCGAGACCGCCTCGCGCGTCGTCTACGTCGCGGCCCTCGCCGCCATGGGAGACTCCTGGGCGCGGCTGCGCGGCGGGGAGCGCCCGCAGTCGGTCACGGCGCGGCTGGTGGACCCAAAGCCGGAGCGCTGGGGCCGGCGCAGCGCGGAAGACACTCTGGCAGCGCTCGGGACGACCGTCGGCGGGCTGACCACGGCGCAGGCCCTGGAGCGCCGCCGGGCGGCCCCCAAGGTGGCAAAACGCAGCATCGTTTTGGACGCCATCTGGGACCAGGTCCGTTCACCCTTGATCGGGATACTGGCGGCGGGCGCGGGCCTGTCCCTCTTTTTAGGATCGCCGCTCGACTTCGCGCTCATCGCGGGGACGATCGCGGTGAACGTCGCCGTCGGTGCCTGGCAGGAGCGGCAAGCGGGCCAGGCCGCATTGGCGCTCGAAAAGATGGGCCGCGCGACGGCGATCGTTATGCGCGACGGAACTGTAGCGGAGATTCCGGCCGGCGAGGTCGTGCCGGGCGACATCCTGCTGCTGGCTTCCGGCGACCGGGTGGCCGCCGATGCCCGGATGCTGGAGTCGAGTGCCCTGGAAGTGGACGAGGCCGCCCTGACCGGCGAGTCTTTCCCGGTCTTCAAGGTGCCGGAGGGCGGGTCGGACGCGAGCCGGATCATTCTGGAAGGCAGCGATGTGACGACCGGCCGGGGCCGCGCCGTTGTCGTTGCGGTCGGCAAGGACACTCGTTTGGGGGCGACGGCCGCCGCTCTTGCGATGGACGATACCGGACAAAGTCCGCTGGGCTTGCGCCTCGGCCGACTGATGAAGCAGTTCCTGCCGCTGGCGGGCATCGGGGGCGGCCTGGTCATCGGCGCGGGTCTTCTGCGCGGCCAGCCCCTTCTGCCACAGCTCGCGGTCGGCGCGACCATCGCGCTCGCTTCTGTGCCGGAGGGCCTGCCGCTGCTGGCGGGCATGGGCGAGGCCGCCGTCGCGCGCCGCCTGGCAGGCCGCAAAGCGCTCGTCCGCCGCTTGTCAGCCGTGGAAGCCCTAGGGCGCGTGGACGTGGCCTGCACCGACAAGACGGGAACGCTGACGGAAGGCAAGCTTGCCCTGGGTCTTGTCGCGTCGCCCGACGCCGAGGTCGGGCTGCCCGGCGATCTGCCCGATGCCCTGCGCCCGGTTCTGCTGGCAGCGGCCTGGGCTTCCCCCTCGCCGGACGCCCCCGACTTCGACTCGCATCCGACTGACGTTGCCGTTGTGCGCGGCGCGCTGGCTGCCGGATTGGAAGACGACATCAGGCAGGAGCGGACGGCCGAAGCGCCGTTCGATCCGGCCCGCGCCTTCCACGCGACTTTGACGGGCCAGTTTTTGTCTGTCAAAGGCGCCCCCGAGGCTGTCACGCCGCGCTGCACCCACACACGGAAAGATGGGAAAGACGTATGGTTGGACGAGGAAGGCCGCGCGGGACTGCTGGCCCAGGCGCAGGAGCTGGCCGGGCGCGGCCTGCGTATCCTGATGGTGGCGCAGGGCCGCGCGGACGGGACCGTTTCCGACCCGCAGGGCTTGACGGCCCTTGGGTTCGTCGGCATCCGCGACCCCTTGCGTCCCACCGTCCGCGCCGCCGTGCGGCGCTGCCACGAGGCGGGCATCCACGTCCTCATGCTGACCGGCGACCACCCGGCCACGGCGCGGGCCATCGCGCAGGAGGCGGGCCTGCTCGATGACGGGCGCGAGGTGCTGACCAGCGCGGACATCGCCCACCTCCAGAACGGCGAACTCGGCGAAAGGTTGGGCCGCGCCGCCGTCATCGCGCGGGCGACACCATTGGACAAACTGCGGATCATCGAAAGTTTTCAAAAGTACGGCCACACCGTCGCCATGACCGGCGACGGTGTCAACGACGCCCCCGCCCTGCGCCTCGCCGACGTTGGCGTGGCGATGGGGAAGGGTGGAACGGAAGTTGCGCGTCAGGCCGCCGCCGTCGTGCTGGCCGACGACGACTTTGCGACATTGGTGGAGGCTCTGGTGGAAGGGCGGGGCTTCTGGCGCAACATGCGCCGCGCTTTGGGGCTGTTGCTGGGCGGCAACCTGGGCGAACTGGGCCTGGTCGTCGGCGCGAGCTTGTTGGGGCTGGCCTCGCCGCTGACCACGCGGCAGATTCTGGCCGTGAACCTCATTACGGACGCCCTGCCCGCCCTGTCAGTCGCCTTGCAGCGGCCCGAGAACCGGCATCTGGCCTCGCTCGCCCGCGAAGGCACATCCGCGTTGGACACGCCACTGCGGAACGATATCCTGCGGCGCGGCGCGGCGACGACCCTGCCCGCGCTGGCTGCCTTCGCCCTGACTTTGGCCGTCTCGGGGCTGCCGCAGGCGCGCACCGTCGCCTTCGCCAGCATCGTGGCGACACAGCTCGCACAGACACTCAAGGCCGGTTGGGTGGAGGGGGGCTTGACGCCCTCCGTGTTCGGCGCGGTAGGCGCCTCGGCAGCCTTCCTTCTGGCTGCCATCACCGTCCCGGCCCTGCGGACCGCCCTGACTTTAACCGTCCTGACCCCGTTCTCCTGGGGCCTGATCGGGGTAGGGGCCGTCGTCGCGATGATCGCCGGCGGCACGTCCTCCGCCCCGGCCAGCGGCACAAAGAGCCGCCTGCGGATACTGCCGTCGCCCTTGCCGCGCCCGCGTGCCCTGCTGCCCATGCCGCAGAAGCTGCTGGTGGCCCCAGTTAGCTAAGGGCTAATTTGAGTGCCAGAGGAAACATCTCCCTAGCCGAGCGATACCTTCGCCCGATCTGATCCACTGCTACGGCGCACACGAACTCCGATGCTTTTTCTCGGAACTTCTCTGGGTCAATGGTTAAGCTGTGACTTTGACCAGGATGAAGCTCCATCTTCTGCTGATATTCTCCGGTAGAGAAATTTTGCAGCGGTGTTGAAACAAGACCATCTCTCGTTTCCGGTTATCTATGAGGCGGCTTGGCAGCTTCCTGAAAAACATTGCGTGCGGCACGATCCACCCCTTTGCGGACGAAGTCTGAGAGGACAGTGTCCACGGGGATGTTGCGGCTTGTCTTGCCGCCGGACACCCACCAGCAGGCGCTCCAGCCCAGACTGGAATGGCCCGTGCTAATCACGGTACCGTCAGACCTTTGGAGAGTCACCGTCACGAACGGTCCCGAACGCCGGTAAGCGTCTACCCCCCTGATCCGTGGCGGCAGTGAGACGGCGAGCCGGATCACGCCCGTCAGCACGAAGGGGGCGTGTGCTGCTTCAGCTTTCGCTGCCGGCTCCATCTCGCCCGCCAGCCCATGCTCTTTCAGGCTTCGCTCCACCTGCTTGCCGGCTTCCTCCTGAAGCCGGCGGATCTCGTCGTCTTGGTCCGAACGGTTCGGCGTCGCCTCGAACGTCTGCAGCTCGACGGTGAATGGGACGATGGCGACCCGGTCGAACACCGGCTTCTTATCGGCGCCGGCCAGCGGCGGGCAGGCGAGCAGTGCCGCAAAAGAGGCGACGAGCACACCCCGTCTCATAAGGCCCGATGTTGTCATTGTAAAGATCGCTGTTATATACGCACATGGAACAGCTTGGTGCGGATGAGCAGCGTTGCAGGCCGATGCTTCGATAACCGGGGGACGGACTCGCCGGACCTTTTCCGGATACACACCACAATGTCCTTTACCGTCTGGGCTATGGGCTTGACTGCGTTGCTGCCTGGGCCTCGTCCTGACGGCGCCGTCAGTGTCGGGCGCTCTGGCGTGGAGGCCAAAACTAGCACCAATGGTTACATAGTGAATATGGCCTCGAAGACTTTCGCGAAATCAACTTAACTGAGCACTAGCGTCTGATAACGGCGGCTATGAGGGTCGGAATGGCCCGACATCAAAGGGAGAATAGGATAGGCAGGACCTCTTCGGCTCGGCCCAGATGTACCTCGTCGAACTCCTCCGAACCTGTCCCCGCGTCCAGGTTCACTAGGACCGTCCGCGCGCCTGATTGAGAGGCCAGGCGGACGAAGGCAGCGGCGGGCCAGACGGTGCCGGACGTGCCGACCGCGAGGAACAGGTCGCACCCGTCCAGCGCGGCCTGCGCCCGTATCAGGGCCGCCTCGGGCAGCGTCTCGCCGAACAGCACGACGTCCGGGCGCAGGGGCGAGCCGCAGCGCGGGCAGGCCGGGACGGTCTCGTATAGGCGGTCGTCGCTGAAGGGGGGCAGATCGCAGTCGGGGTTCGTGCAGCGGGTGCGGAAAGCCGAGCCGTGCAGCTCCGTAGCGTCCGCACTGCCAGCCCGCTGGTGCAGGCCGTCCACGTTCTGCGTCAGCAGCGTGACCCTGCCGGGCCGCGCCCGCTGCAAGGCGGCGATGGCTTCATGGGCCGCGTTCGGGGTTGCCGCCAGAGCATGGCCCCGCCGCTGGCTGTAAAGCCGCCACAGGTCGGGTAGGCTGCCAGGGAGGAAGCGCGCCTCGACGATCCGGGCGATGTCCTCGCGCTCCCAAAGCCCCCCCGGTCCCCGGTATGTCGGCAGGCCAGAAGCGACGGAAACGCCTGCGCCGGAGAGGATGACGATGTGCTTGTAGGCGCTTAGGTTCATGGGATTATGGGGTGGGGGACCGGAAGCAATAAATGGTCTTGAGGGTGGCGACGTCGCGGGCCGACGGCATGACGTCGGCGTTCGGGTCGTGCGAGGCGAACATGACATCGCTTCCATCGGGGCTGTGTCCGCCGATGCCGAGCGCGCCGAGGAACCGGCGCTTGGTCAAAACGATGCCGTATTCGCTGCTGCTTATGCCATCATTTTGCCCCCTTGCGTTCCCTGGCAAACCGCCGGAACGCTCCCGTGCGTGCGGCTGTTGAAAAAGGACATGGCAAGTGAATACGTCAAAGACTCCTATTGTTCCTATTGCGGGGCGGCCTACCCCGAGGGCTACCCTTGGCCGCGCCGCTGCCCCCAGTGCCGCAATGCCACCTACCGGAACCCATTGTCGGTTTCGGTGGTCCTGCTCCCCATAGATGACGGCCTGCTGCTGGTGCGCCGGACGCAGAACCCACAGGCCGGGAAACTCGCCTTGCCAGGAGGCTACATCGAGGTCGGCGAGACCTGGCAGGAGGCCGGGGCGCGTGAAGTGCGTGAGGAGACCGGGTTCACCGTGGACGCGGCCGGCATCCGTCTGTTCGACGCCAGGAGCGCCCCGGACGGGACGCTCCTGGTCTTCGGGCTGGCCCCGCCGCAGTCGTCGCAGGACATGCCGCCGTTCGTGGCCTCCAATGAGACATCCGAAATGGCGGTCGCGCCGGGGCCTCTCGAACTGGCATTTCTGCTCCACACTGAGATCGCCGCGCGTTACTGGAAGGAGAAGACCGATGCCGAAGCCGACGTTAGATGAGAAGGGCGTGATCGCCGCTTGCCCGCACTGCGGCCGAAAGAACCGCGTGCCTTACGCCCGCTTAGATCAGGCTGGGACCTGTGGCCAATGCAAGGGTACCCTGCCCGCGCCGAGTTCGCCGCTGGATATCGGCAGCGAGGCGCAGTGGAAGGCCCTCATCGTTGCCGCGCCCCTACCGGTCGTCGTGGACTTCTGGGCGCCCTGGTGTGGGCCGTGCCGCATGGTCGCGCCGGAACTGGAAAAGGTGGCTACCGCCAATGCGGGTTGCTGGCTGGTCGTGAAGATCAACACGGAGGCGCTGCCCGAACTCGGCGCGCGCTTCGATATCCGCTCCATCCCAACGATGGCCGTCTTCGCCGGAGGCCGTGAGGCCGCCCGCACGTCCGGCGCACGCCCTGCCGCCGCCATCGAAGCGTGGGTGCGCGAGAACATAGAGACCCCAGCGGCGTATCCCTGATCAGGCCCTGATTCATTCCAGCGTTCATGGCAGAGTGGTCTCCTCGAAAAAACGGCAGTTAAGAGCCTGCGGGATCAGTCCGGAAATCGTTATCCGCCTTGCTGCGCCAGATCTGCTGCACCTTTTTGTACTTCACATGTCCATCGGAATACAGCGCGTTGAAACCCTGGCGATGCCGGGGGGAGACCGCCGCCTGTTTGGCGCTGGCCGTGAATGTCGTGCCGGTGGCGGTGTCGTAAGAGGTCGCGGCACCCGTGGTGGGGTCCAGATACTGGGGCGTCAGGGAGCCGCGCCCCAATGCCCCATCCTGCCGTGCGGCGTCGGTCGCAATCAGGAAGCTGGCAGGAGCCTGGATGGTCGCCAGCGTGACACCGTCATTGAAGCCGAACGTCGGATTGGCCGCAAAATAGGCCGCCGTGGAGACGCCCGGCCCGGTGGCGGCCCCCCGGTTTTCGTTGACATTCAGGCCGTAATCATTGGCCCAGTAGATGACCACCGGCGCGCTGGAACTGGGAACACCCGCCGCCCCAGTGTTGATGCCGCCCCAGGCGATCCCATCGGGGTCTTTCCAGATGCCGCCGTCGGTCGCTGACCCCTTCGGGACATAGCCTGCCAGACGCCCCCGGATGCTGTAGGTCAATGCGGTCACATCGGAGTTCTCGGTGGCGTCCAGCGGCCCTTCACGCTCGGTGACCGTCGGTGGATAGGCTTCGTCACTATCCTGTAGATATTGGATCGAACCCAATCCGATCTGCTTGAGGTTCGAGGCACAGGTCGTGCGGCGCGCGTTTTCGCGCACACTCTGAAAGACCGGGAAAAGAATAGCGGCGAGAATCGCGATGATGGCGATGACGACGAGCAGCTCGATCAGTGTGAACCCAAAGGCTGAGCTTGAAGTGCGGCGCTGTGATCGTGAGGGCATTGGTCTCTCCTAAAAATGAAAGAGGCCGGGCACGACTCTTCGAGTCGCGTCCGGCCTCCTGTGATTTGGTCAGCCTGTCTATTCTTTTTTGTCCGAACGGCTATTTCAGCCGGATCTTTTCTGTCTTCTCGATCTGGATGACGTGGCCGTCCTGAATGATTATCTGCACGACCCCGTGCTGAATGCTCCGTATGGCGGCTTCGACTTGATCCAGCGGCACGACTGGAGCGCGAGGCTTTGCGGGTGGCCGCTCTGCACGTGGAAGCTGCGAAGGCATATTGTTTGGCAGATCGTTTGACATGAGCTATCACTCATTTCCCGCTTCTCCTTCCCCTGCAAGAAGCCCTTGCACATGCTGATGCGCTAGCACTGTATTATTTACTAGTAAGTTTATAGCAAAACTTGTATTGCTGAGTATACCGACTCCGTACCTCAATGTCAAGAGGATGCGGAAACTTTTTTGCTGCCGGTGGATGGGACGCTCGTTCCTTGGCAGCCGTACGTGGTACACTGAGGGTGAGGGACATGAAATGGCAGTGATAATGCGCGGGGGGCCGCTGGGCCAAAGGGATGGCTCGAAGGGCGGTGAAAAGAAGCCGCTGAAGCCGGACACGCTGCGGCGCGTGGCGCTCACTTTCGTGCCGTACCGCTCGACGGTCGCAGCCATCGCCATCGCCG
>JANOOM010000818.1:0-5229 GCA_031421335.1 Armatimonadota bacterium | reverse complement strand
CCGATCGGCCAGTCGCCGCCTCAGAGGCCCGACGCCAGGAGGCCCCCCGCCGCACCCGCTGAGGAAAAGCCGAGCGGCTTATTTGGGCGGTTTCTCGGGCGCAAATAGGCACTTAACCAGACAGAAAACGCGGGAGGCTTCGGCCTCCCGCGTTTTTTTGTCGCCTAATCGCAGTGGCGGACGGTGGGGTCCAGCGGCAGCGCGTAGGGGAACAAGCCCAGGCGCAGATAGCGCGGCCGATGTGCTGCCACCGCTTTCGCGTAGTCCTGGACCTCATGCCGACGCCCCCCCACCGCGTAGACGACGCGGATGACCGGCGCGTCGTCGGCGTGGCAGAGCAGGCACAGGGCGTCGTGGAAGAAGTATTCCGAATACTGCCACTGGTCCGGCTGATTCAGGCGCTCCAGGGCCGGCCCGAGCGTGTCCCCCCAATTGCCTCCGGCGAAATGAGGCAGGCCCTCGATCGTCTCGATGCGGACATAGCGCGCGTGCAGCGGTCGCCACGCCGCGCGCCAGAGCAGGTGGCGCCACGGGTCGGGGCGCAGGTTGCTGAACATGGCGAAGCTGAAGTTGGTTTTGAGGCCGAGATACGGCCCCAGGCCGTTCAAGACATAGGCTGCCGTCAGGACGAGCAGCAGCGCGCGCGGAGCCGCCCCGCCCCAGTCGAACGTGGTCCGCAGCGGCCCACCGTGCAGCAGAGTCAGGCTGACGGCAAAAGCACAAAGGAAATAGACGCCAAAAAAGCTGGTGCAAATAGGCCGGTAGGTGGCGCTTGTAGCCGTAGCTGCCGAAGCGGTGGCCGAGATACAGGCCGAGCAAGAACAACAAGATCAGCTTGGTCCGGCTCAGGGCGAACGCCGAAGCCAGGACGGTGGAACAGGACGGCCAGGGCGTAAGTCAGGCCGACCACGATCTGGACTCCCGACAGGAAGAAGGGCGTCGGCGCCAGCCCGCGCAAGCCGGGGGACTGGAACAGCAGGTCCAGGCAGAGCAGCAGACCCATGAACCAAGCCGCGATGAGGTGGTTGGATAGCCGGAGCGAATAGGAGGCGAGGAGCAGTGACAGCGTCAGAAAGAGCAGCGGGGACAGCACCCGCAGCCGGGGCAGGACCAGCAGGACCGCGCAGAGGGCGATCAAACTGCCGTGCAGGGCGGCCATCCCGCGCGGCGGCAGGTTCAGCCCCAGCGCGGGCACGAAACAGGTCGTGAAGTAGCTCCGGCCCTGCGTGAAGAGGCCGGTGTTATCGTGGAGGAGCAGGGAAGGGCAAAGATTCGAACGAACAGCATGGCAGAGTAATGATCAGGATGACGGTCAGAAGACGCGGCGCGGGATGGCCGAGAGGCGCGGCAGGTCTGAGGCGATGAGATGCGCCCACCGCCAGGCCCGCCGCAGGGCCAGTCTCAGCCGCTCCGTCACCTGGGCGCACCGGAATAGGAGGACGATCCGGACGCTGTAGTGCGTCCCAGCATGTGCCCGCACATAAGCGTCGGCCTCGCGGGTCGTCAGGGCCAGGCCGGCCCGGTACAAGCGCGGGGTCGTCATCGCCACATAGTCACTGGCGATGCAGAGCATCTGGGCCTCACTCGGGATACCGCTCCCGTATCGGCCGAAGGGGTAGCCACTGCCGTCCACATGCTCGTGATGATACCGCACGGCGTCGGCGGCGGGACTGAGGATGGGGATAGCGTCGAGGATGGCCGCGCCGACCCGGACGTAATCGCGCAGGATGAAGCGGTCGGTGGGACTGACCAGGCAGGCCGGACTGTTCAGCAGGCCATAGGGCACACTCACCTTACCCAGACCGTGCAGCAGGGCGGCGTATTCCAGGCGACGCGTTCGGGAAAAGCTCATACCGCACCAGCGGGCCATCAGCACCACGAAGCGGGCGGTCTTCTCGGCATGGCCCAGCAGATGCGGCTCGCGCTCTTCCACAGCACGGGCGATGGCGATGAAGGTCTGCCGGTAGGAATGACGGATACGCCAGGGGAGGTAAAAGAAGATAGCGAGGAGAGCAGACGTGAAGGCCACGCCGGCCACGATGTCCGCGATGAAAGTCGGCTCTGGAGTCTGTCCCATAAATGGTTCTAACCCCCCACCGTTGTGGCCACCGCGGCGGCGGGCGGCGAAGCCCAGAGCGAGTCGTCGGCGAGAATCTGCTTGGGCACGGCGTGCCGCCCCATCGCTTCCAGCTCCTTCTCGCGCTGGAGGACGGCGACGAAAACCTCCACCACCTCGGCGTTGAACTGGGTGCCGGCGTGGCGGCGAAGTTCGGCGACGGCCGCCTCACGCTCCATCGGCTGGCGGTAGGGACGCTGGTCCTCCTTGGCCGGGCCGCCCACCATAGCGTCGAAGGCGTCCACGACGGAGATGATGCTCGACTCGATCGGGATTTCATCCCCCTTCAGGCCGGACGGGTAGCCCCTACCGTCGGGCCGCTCGTGATGGTGGCGTATCCAGTGGCTGGCCTTGTCCATGATGCTCATCTTCGCGACGAGGTTCGCACCGGTGACGGGATGCTGACGGATCATCGCCCAGTCCTCGTCCGTCAGCTTGCCGATCTTGTTCAGCACCTTGTCGTCCACAGCGACCTTGCCGATGTCATGCAGGATAGCGGCGTCTTCGATGTGGTACATAGAGGCGGCAGGGAGTTTCATATCCTCGGCGATCTGCTTGGCCCAGTGCGCGACCCGGTGCAAGTGTCCGTGCGTGTACGGATGGGCTTCTTGCATAACACGGCCCAGAAAGTCCACGCCCTGCTTGTAGGCCAACATCGTCCGCTCGTGCGTGATGGCTGCCATGCGGAGCGCATAGATCGGCACTACGATAAATCCGAGACCGAGCCACCAGTGCTGGTTATAAAGCAGAGCAGTCAAAAGGCCGACGGGGGACATAAAGATCGCACTCGGCAGCATCCAGCGCACGTTGTTATACCAGATGATATCCCAACGATTCCCATCATAAGTGCTGGCGAGCATCGTGACAAGGAGAGTGTTACCGACAAACGCGAGTAGGGCGCAGAGGGGCAGAGCGAACCAAGCCGCCCAACTCGTCTTCTGCCCGAACTCTACCCCTCCATGGGGGAAAAACATCCTCTCAAGAGCGATGTAGAGTAATGCACCACCACCGATAGAGATGGTGAAAGCATAGATGTTGGGAAGGTAGTATTTGGCTTGATATCTACGCTTACCGGTCAAGCTGCTAAACCCGCTGGCGACGACTGAAACAGATATCGCAGATAGTGCGGCAGTCACACCATAAAGGCCGGCAATGGAGAAGAGAATCGGAATAACGGGAATTGTAGCCAACCCTTCGCCCGGCAGTCGCGCTGGTAGCAAGCTTACAATAACAGCAAGTACCGTCAGCGAAGCAATATTCGGCCAGGCATCGAAGCGAGAAGGACTAACCCATAAGGAGATGAGCGCGATCAGTAGTGCTGCGCCGCCCAATCGGCGACGCAGGCGGGCATAAGCAGCGCCCGAGGATCGCTCTGTCTGATGCGGTGTTGTGCTAGTTTGTGGTTGTACAATGGTCGAAGGCACTGACATGGATGATACAGCTATCCCTGCGGCCGACGAGTGCCATGTCTCACAAGGCGGTGGCAACCCCAAGTGAGTGTCGGCAAAACGCGCCAGAATTAATAGAGAGTAGTAATAAGGGCCGCTGGAGACAAAGGACGTAACTCTATCACGAAGATAATCAGGCCACTGGCGCGTGAACAAGCCGACAGTCGCCTGCAAATTATGATTGCAGGTGGATGTTTGAGCTAATCGTTGGGCCAATGCACAATGGCGCCGCATCCGGTAATCGCACTGGTCACGGTCTTGATTATGTTGGTGAGCTTCTTCAAGTTAGTATCCAGGTCTGTCACAGGAGCGCTGATCTCTCAGACATCATCCTGTCTCCGCTCGTGAGACCGCTCAGGTCTCGTTCGTCTCCAGCGGCCCAAACCGTATTCATTATTCCATTGTCAGGACAAGAATCACAAGGATTTTTTGTATGCCCGTCGCTTAGTAGTCGTCCTCCATGTAGGCCAGGCTGACGCGGCGGTTGACCGCGTCCAGGGTGGCATTCACGACGGCCTTCCAGATGTCGTGGCGGACGAGGGCGGAACCGGTCAGAAGCTCCTCGCCCCTGGGTGAGGTCAGGGTGCTGACGAGGACTGTCACCGCCTTGCGCCCGGCGAGGGCGACTTCGGTCTGCAAGTCCTCCACCACCATGGTGCCATCCAGCTCGTGCGTGTCCTCGACGGCGCGGATGGCGGCCGTGGCGACAAGGCGCATCTGGTTATAGGAGGAGGCGTGGCCCGTCGCCATGCCGGTATAAACGGCGTCGCCCCGGTTCAAGTGGACGACGGCCTCACCGCGGCTGCCGGTGACGGAGAGGGAGACGTCGGCGAAGCGCAGGCGGGGCAGTCCGGCCGGCCCGCTGCCGCCGCCGATGGGCGCGCGGCCCTGGATCTGCGCGATGCTGATCTTCTTGAAGTCGAGCGCAACGTCGAGGTGGGCACGCAGGGCCGACTCGATGTCCCGCGAGATCTGCTTGGGGGCGCGCTTGGGGTTGACCAGGACGTGCAGCTCGTCTATCCGGCCCGACGGACCCAGGATAGCCCGCGTGGAAACTACGTCTTTGAGCTGCCGCACGACGTCTTCGATCTGCTCGGCGGAAACATAGCGGTGCGCGCCATTCGAGACGTCATTCGGCGGTACATCCAAAGCATTACTCCTCAAAACAGTTCAGGGTGCTGAGGGGGGTCAACAGTGGGAAACAACCTGCAATCCTATTGTAACACAGGTTTCCGGCCTTTTACCAAAATCCGTGTATGACAGGAAACTTTATTTTTGCAGGCACAGCACCAGACCGACCGCCCCTGCTGTACAGAGCACGTTGACGAGGTCGTTGTTGATGCCACGGATGCCACGAATCGGCGGGCCGGCCTGCGCCCGCTCCGTCAGGGAGCCGGGTCTTTCGGGGTCCTCCCACTGCGCTTGAACGGCAGCACCGAGCAGGGTGTCGAGCAGTGCGCCCCCCACCCCGGCCACCGTCACGATGCCCCAACCCGCCAGACAGCCCGCGAACAGCCCGAGCAGGGCGGCCCCCGCCAGCGCGGCCAGCGTCCCCGGCAGGCTGACCGCGCCGGAGGTCCCCGGCGCGGGGGGCCGTGCGGCCCCCAGCTCGTTAGGGCGTGCGCCCAGGGCGGACCCCATCACCCGGGCCCCGGTGGCGGGGGT
>JANOOM010000817.1:0-5073 GCA_031421335.1 Armatimonadota bacterium | reverse complement strand
GTCACCGGCATCGCCGCCACGGCGGGTGCATTGGGCGGCCTGCTCGCCGCCTGGGGAGTGAGCCACGTCCTGCAATGGACGCACAGCGATTACCGCCCGATCTTTTTGGTCTGTGGCCTGGCCTACTTGCTCGCCCTGGGCCTCGTCCACCTGCTCTCGCCGCGCCTCACGCCTGTCGATCTGGGCGGCTGATCGCAGCGTTTCGCCCGAGATATAACGCTTATTGATTGCGTCCGTGTTCTTCCGAGGGAGCGTGGCGCAATATAAGTGCCTTATCTATCGGCTGCCCTTCCATCAATCGCTGCGCGACCTCCCCTCTGACGGCAACCGCTTCCGGCCAGGGGATGCCGTCCAAGTCCTCAAGTCCACCTCGGGCGGCGTCCAAAAAGCAGAACAGATACCACCACGATACTCGGAGGGAGGCATCGTCGCTCTTGGCGTCACTTTCTGTTTCCTCCCAGGCGATCTCGCTGACATCAAGGTCGGTAGCATCCAGAAGCCGGCGGAAGAAAGACGCACTCCCGCTGCTCCATAGCCGAACGATCTCTGCGGCATGCCCAGCGAGTACATGCCTGGCTTCGCATCGTGTTCCGATCTGCCCCATGTCCCCCACTCGATGATGACCGTCACCCCCTGAGCGAGCAGGTCCTGACTCAGCTTCCATTTCCGTGCCAGCATGACGCCACCGCTCATTTCAGCAGACGCACCAGCGCGGCTTGCTCAAAGTGATGGTCGTTGGTAAATGCCGAGGCGATCCCGCGCTGCTGCATGACAACAAAACTGGCACAGTCTACAAGGCTCCAGAGTTTGTCCGGCCTGTTCTGGAAGAGGGCATAGGCCGCTGCATCTAAAACCGGGTCAACGTGGACGACTTCCACCCAAGACGCATTCCGAATCGAGTCCAGAATGGCGATCTGCTGCGGACGCGGAACGCGAAGCGGGCTTGTGAGGAGCGCCGAGACTTCGTTGAGGACGTAGTTCGTCGTCACGACGCGGGTCCCGTCCCGTCTGCCTGCCACTGCCGCGGAAAAGCGGCCGCGAGGGAATGGTAGGGTTCGGTGCGGACGAATGCATTGGCCCACCCGGACGTATCGGCAAAGACTTCATTCATCTGCCGGTATCCGTTTGGAGGGAACGCCCCAGGTACTCATCGTGTCTGGCCGAGACGTCGCTGACGTCACCCTCTACAGACCCGAGCAATTGCAGAAGTGAGTCCTCTGGGACAGGCTGAACGGCCTTGACGGCCCACTAGGTCAGCAGTGCTTCCGGGGTGATGGCACTGCGCTGTGCCTGATGAAGCAGCGGCTCGTATATGTCGTCGGGCAACTCCAAAGTCAGCGTGTGCATTGTTGTAAACCTTTCCTTCGCGTGATGCAGCCATTGTACCTCAAAGATGGCCCAGCACAAAAGCAACGCCGGAGGCCACTGGGCCTCCGGCGTTTTCATCACTGTTCATCAAGCCGCGCGTGCCGGCTCATATCGAAGGGCCAAAAGTTGTTTGCTGTGCAACGTGACAAGCGCATAGGTATGACCGCTGTTGTCCACAAACTCCACCTCAAACACATCGGGCGAGTATTGCTCAACAATTGTTCCTATCAGAGTTACCTTTGTTCTCAGTACGGCATAGTGATATAGCCGTCATACTATAGCACAAGCAAGCAGAAAAGCCGGAGGCCATATGGCCTCCGGCTTCTTTTTGCCGCAGTGTCGCAGACAGTAACGAGTGGCTTAGAAGCCGCCCATACCGCCCATGCCGGGCATCCCGCCGCCCATGCCGCCGCCACCGCCGCCGGGTGCGGGAGACGCCTTCTCGGGGCGCTCGGCCACGAGGGCCTCGGTGGAGAGGATCAGACCGGCGATGGAGGCCGCATTCTGCAAGGCGGACCGGGTCACCTTGGCCGGGTCCACGATGCCCTGGGCGACCAGGTCGCCGAACTCGCCTGTCGCGGCGTTGTAGCCCAACCCCGTCTGCTTGATCTTCTCAACGATGACCGAGCCTTCGACGCCGGCGTTGTTGGCGATCTGGCGGGCCGGCTCTTCCAGCGCGCGCCGGATGATGTTGACGCCGACCTGCTCATCGCCGACCAGCTTCAGGTTATCCAAAGCCGTGATGATCTTGATGAGCGTGGTGCCGCCGCCCGGCACGATGCCTTCCTCGACCGCCGCGCGGGTCGCCGAAAGGGCGTCCTCGATGCGGTGCTTCTTTTCCTTCAGCTCGGTCTCGGTGGCTGCGCCGACCTGGATGACGGCAACGCCGCCCGACAGCTTGGCGAGCCGCTCTTGCAGTTTCTCGCGGTCGTAGTCGGAATCCGACTTCTCGACCTGGGCCTTGATCTGGGCGATACGGCCCTGGATCGAGGCCGCGCTGCCCTTACCCTCGACGATGGTGGTCTCGTCCTTGGTGATGGTGACGCGCTTGGCCGACCCGAGGTAGGTCTCGTCCACGTTTTTGAGCTGGATGCCCAGATCTTCGGTGACGAACTTGCCGTCGGTCAGGACAGCGAGGTCCTCCATCATGGCTTTGCGGCGGTCGCCGAAGCCGGGCGCCTTGACGGCGACGACATTGAACGTGCCGCGCAGCTTGTTGACGACCAGGGTCGCCAGGGCCTCGCCATCTACGTCCTCGGCGATGATCAGAAGGGGCCGGCCGCTGCGGACGACGCTCTCCAGCACGGGCAGGAAGTCCTGGACGCTGGAAATCTTCTTCTCGAACAGCAGGATGTACGGCTCTTCCAGGACGGCCTCGAGCCGCTCGGCGTCGGTGACGAAGTAGGGCGAGATGTAGCCCTTGTCGAACTGCATGCCCTCGACGAGTTCGAGCGAAGTGGTCGTGCCCTTGCTCTCCTCGACCGTGATGACGCCGTCCTTGCCAACCTTGTCCATAGCGTCGGCGATCAGGTCGCCGATCAAAGTGTTCTTGGCGGAGTTGGTAGCGACCTGCGTGATCGCTTCCTTGCCCTGGATCTGGACAGCAAGGCTCTTGATCTCGGCCACGGCGACTTCGACGGCCTTGTCAATGCCGCGCTTGAGCGCGAGCGGGTTGGACCCGGCGGCGACGTTCTTCAAGCCCTCGCGGACGATGGCCTGGGCCAGAACGGTGGCCGTCGTGGTGCCGTCGCCAGCCACGTCGTTGGTCTTGGAGGCGACCTCACGGACGAGCTGGGCGCCCATGTTCTCGAACTTGTTCTCGACCTCGATCTCCTTGGCGATGGTCACGCCGTCGTCCACCAGGGACGGGGAGCCGAACTTCTTTTCCAGCACGACGTAACGCCCGCGCGGCCCCAGGGTCACCTTGACCGCATCGGCCAGCGTGTTGACGCCGCGCTCAAGCGCCCGCCGCGCGGCCTCGTCGAACAGCAATTCTTTGGCTGCCATTGTGTGTATTTCTCCTCGTTCGCTTGTTGAAAGCTTGTGAAAACTTAGCTGTTCAGGATGCCGAGTACGTCGTCGGCGCGCAGGATGATGACGTCCTCGCCGCCGACCTTGATCTCGGTCCCGCCGTACTTCGAGTAGACGACCTTGTCGCCGACCTGAACGTCCACGACGCTGACCTTACCTGTGTCCAGCATCTTGCCCGGCCCGACGGCCAGGACCTCGCCCTGCTGGGGCTTTTCTTTTGCGGTGTCCGGCAGGATGATGCCGCCGCTCGACTGAGACTCGGCCTCCAGGGCCTTGACGACGATGCGGTCGCCCAACGGTTTCAACATGGGTGTGACCTCCTTCAATGGGTGTCTGATGGGAAAACTTCCGACCGTGAGTATACTCGTTTTTGGCACTCGTGTCAAGAGAGTGCTAAAACAAGACTGGGTTTGTATGGTACGCAGCAGATCGAGAAAAAAGTCCCGCAAAGACACCTGGCCTGGTCCCAACAGCGCTCCATTCACGACGACCATTGATCGCGACTACGCCACCAACAGCACGGCGGGCAGAATTACATGTTCGTCAACGGCGGGCGCTGCAACATTGACAAGATGGACAGCCAGTTCAGCCTCGGGACGGTCACGACCAACAAATGGTCTTGCAGGGCCAGTCCATCTTCACCGCAGCCGGCGACTTGACCGGCTTCTAGTCCGGCCCCCGGCGAGACCAGTGCTCTCCGCCTCCCGTCCATTCGGACAGGAGGCGTTTTCTATCACAGAGCTGCCCCTTCTAGCCGTTGCGCTCGGAGGCCCCCTTCAGCCTCCGCCCGCCGTCTCCGAGGCTGCCTCGGCAGCGCCGCTGGGGCTGGGACTTTCCGTGCTCGCCCTGCTCTGGCGGCGCTCCCGCGCCCAGAGAAAAGAGCCTCGTAAGTTTGCTTGACAAAGTCCGCATGATATAGTATAGTTTCGGCTGCGATACGACCGCCTAAAGCAGCCCGTTTCTCCTTGGGAGAGTTTGTACCCCACGCCGCTGGCTTTTGTTTTCTCATCGACACAGCACCCATAGAACAGGGAACAGGATGACAGACACGATTTGGAAGCGCTTGAACGCGCTGGGCACGCTCGGCGCGCTCGCAATTTTTCTACCGCTGGCGAGCCACGCCGCAGCCCCCACCATCCAGAAGCTGAAGCCGACGCTCGTGAAGCCGGTGGGCATCACCCACATGATCGGCGGCCCCGTTGGCGGCCCCAAGCTGCCGCCCGGCGCCAGGACGAACCTTCGGGGGAACAACTTGTCGGTTCAGGACGGCAGCGCCCTGTTCGCTCTGCCGCCTCAAGCCACCCCCTTCTACGGCAAGCCCATCATGCCGAAGGTCAAGATCGGCGGCGGCGCGGTGGGCTCCCTATTCGCCTCGCCACTGGTCGCCGCCGCTTTCCCCTCCGGCAAGGGCGGCAAGGTGGTCGCGGCGGGCAGCAACTGGTCCGGCTTTGACGGCCTGACCAATTACGACCAGCTCACGAGCGGGACCGGCAACTACGCCAATAGCCAGTACACCCTGGAGCCGCCGGACCTTGGCATGGCGGTCGGCAACGGCTACGTCGTGGAGATGGTCAACAACGCCCTCGCCGTCTATGACACGAAGGGGAACCAGATCACCCCAACGATCCCCACCAACCAGTTCTTCGGGGCCTCACCTGAGTTCGTCCAAGCGAC
>JANOOM010000816.1:0-2431 GCA_031421335.1 Armatimonadota bacterium | reverse complement strand
CGAGGCTGCCACCCAGGTTGATCAATGTCGTGTAGGGGACGTACAGCACGGCGTCGGGGTCCAGGTGCAGATACTCCTGGAAGCCCTGCGAGGCCGCCGACTGCGACGCCGAACTCGTCGAGGAGCTGCTCTGGCTTTGCTGGGCCTGGTAGTCCACGGGCGTCAGGGTTTCGTTGTCGAGGTCCTTGATGGCCTTGAACTTATCGGGGTCCATGATGCCGATGACGAGGTAGGGCACGCCGCTGAAGTTGATCGTCACCTTGCCGATGTCATTGGGGGTGATCTGGAGGCTGGCTGCGACCGCCTTGGGAACGATGGCGGCGTAGGTGTCGGTGCCGTTGAACCAGCGCCCCTCCGGCTTGCCGTCCGGGCCGGTCATCAGCGCCTTATCCAAGCCGGTGACCTGGGCCTCCTGCGGGGTGAACCCGTTGACGCCCTTGACGTCCGTCCCAAGGTGGGCGCGTGTCAGGTGCAGGAAGGTAGTCTGGCCGGGCGTGGTGCCGAAGAACCAGGCGCGCGGGGCGACTGGGTAGTGGCTGCCGTACTCGTCGTTGAGCAGCCGGTAGGCCGTGAAGTCCAAGATGTCCCAGGTCGGCAAGCGCAGCAGCAGGCCCTTGTAGACGGCCACGCCGGGCGCGGACACGTCGTTGTAGCGGATGGTGTTGACGATGGACGTGAACGACAGGACGGTGAAGGTCAGCAGCACGAGCGTCAGGCAGGTCAGCAATGTCCGCTCTTTGCGGCGGCGCATGTTGGAGATGCCCAAAGCGAAGGCGGCGAAGGCGATGGACGCCTTGCCGACGTCGGCCTTGTGGACGCCGGAGACGGACTTATTGAACTGCTTGAGCTGTTCTTCGAACTTGCCCCAAACCAGCAGGGACACGATGACGGAGAGAGCCAGCATGACGAAGGCGATCAAGATGATCAGCGGGTTGACCGAGCCGATGGAGAAGGCAGGGTGGATCTGCGAGAAGATCAAGAACACGATCAGGAAGATGCCGAAGGCCGCCGCGAGCTGCCTCTTGAGGTCCGAGAAGCCGAACAACAGCCGCTCCAAGAAGTAGGCGAAGGGGATCAGCAAAAACAGGTAGAAGATGACGCCCTGGACGACGTCGTTCGCCGTCTGCTGCACCTGCGGGTAGACGCGCGCCTCGTTGGCCCAGGCTTCGCGGCTGTAGGCGTCGAACAGCTCGTAGTCTTTCTTCTGGTAGGCTTCCAAGGCCTGCTTGATCTCGCCCGCCGCTTGATCGTGCAGGAATGTCACTGGGTTAGTCTTGTCTCCCAGTTGCACGATGCGGAACTTCGCCAGGTTGCTGATGCGGAAGTCGTCCAGGCTCCACATATCCTTAGCGACGCGCAGGGAGGTGTTGTTGATCGCGCCGTAGCGGACGATATCGTCCGGGTTGTTCGGGTCGGGCGGCTTGTTGTAGTTCGCCAGCCGGGCCGACGGCACGCCGACGGCGTAGCCGACGCCGGTGGGGTGTTCGGGCGTTGAGTTGATCAGCAGGAACCGGATGGCCGGCCCGTCGCCCGCGACGACTTTGAGGCGCGTGGTGGTGTCGGGCGGCGAGAACAGGGTCAGCAGGCCCTGACCACGCTCGATGCCGTACTGGCGCGGCTCGCTGTCGGAGGCGCCGTCATAGACAGTGATATCGTTGACGCGCTTCAAGGCGCCCTGGTTGACCAGCTCGTAGATGGTGGTGGCGACGCAAGGGAAGACGATGACCTGTGTTTCTTTGAAGTCGCTGGTCAGGTCGAATTCGATGGGGTAGTTGGCCGAGCCGTTGACGCCCCGGTCGGGGGCATAGTCCACGTCGCCTCGGTTGCCCAGGGCATCGTCGCCGGGGTGCAGGCGGAAAGCGGCGAGGTGCATCTTGCCGTCCGGCGGGAACCGCAGTCCCTGGCCGTTCGAGATGACTAGTGGCATGCCCACAAAGTCGAAGGACGCGCTGCCGGGGGCGGTTGCCTGGATCAAGTTGGTGCGGACGCCGATCGCGGAGGTCCAGGGGCAGCCGACCACGGCCAGGGTATCGGGGATGGGCCGGTCGGGGACGAAGTTCTTTTTTGGGTCGAACAGCAGAACACGCCCGTGGAGGTGGCTGTAGCCGAGACGCAGACCCTGCCGGGTCCAGGCGGGCCAGGTGGGGACAGGCATGACGGAGGCGGCGCTGTCGGGCGAAATGGCATTCGGGTCGTTGGTATCGTTGAGGACGTGCCAATACTCGCAGGCGAGGACTTTGGTCTGGGCGGCGAGGTTGACGACGTTCACAGTCGCGGTCGTGTCCGAGGGCGTGTCCACCTTCTGCCGGGCGTCGTCCGTGGTGGCGAACGTTATTCCTTTGCCGCCGGCCATGGTCGCCGTTTCCGCGTCGAAGTCGAAGAAGCCGGGGAGGTAGTTGCGCCAGCCCTTGCCGTTCGCGCCGTTGACGCC
>JANOOM010000815.1:0-10079 GCA_031421335.1 Armatimonadota bacterium | reverse complement strand
AGTGGAAACGACGGACTGCGAGACCTTGGCCCGCTCGGCCACGTCTTTAAGGGTAACCGGCTTGAGTGGCGGCATAGCGCGTGAGACTTTCTTGCGTGAAACTTCCTGTGCAGCGTTGCAGGCGGCAGGCTGAACTCAGCGTGCGACTTTATATAAAGATTATATAGTCTACCTAGCCGCACGGCTCTTTGTCAAGTGTGGCGTTTGCGGCGGGGAGGGAAGCCGCGCGTGGAGGCGGTCCAGCATCTGGCTGACGGTGACAAATTGGTAGTCCTGGGCGCGCAGGCCATCAATGATGGCGGGCAGGGCGGCGACCGTCGCGGACGTGTCCTGGTGCAGCAGGATGATGGCGCCGGGCGCGGTCCGGTCCAGGACGCGCTGCTTGATGAAGTCCGCCGTGGTGTCCTTGTCGTAGTCTTTGGCGCCGACGGTCCACGAAACCGTGACGTAGCCCAGGGACTTGGCGACATTGAGCACCTTGTCGTTGTACTGAACGCCGGGCGGGCGCATCAGGGAGGTGTGCTGCCCGGTCGCCCGCGCGATGTCGGCATCGCACAAGCGCAGCTCGTTCGCGATCTCGTGAGGCTTCAGGGCCGGCAGGCTCTGGTGGTTATAAGTGTGGTTCGCCAGCTCGAAGCCGTCGCCTGCCAGCAGCCGGGCCACCTGGGGATACTGCTTGACGCGCAGGCCGACGAGGAAAAACGTGGCGGGGACGTTTTTCTGTTTCAGGATGGCGGCGACGGCCGGGCCGAAATGCGGGTCCGGGCCGTCGTCGAAGGTCAGGGCGACCTCGCGGACGGACGGGTCGCCTTCCTGGAGCAGCGCCTGGTCGGGGTCGTAGTGGTCTATGCCTTTCCAGTGACGCTGCCATTCCACGGGGCTGAAGACTTTCCGCAGCGGGATTTTACGATGCGGGTCGAGCGCCCAGGCGGCGAGCACGATGGCGGCAAGGGCGGCGAAGGCGACGAGCGGCAAGGATCTACGGACGCGAGGGGACATGGGTACCATTGTACCTGAACGGCGCGGCGGCGACGTGAATGGCCCGGTTCCGCTATTTTTTCATGTAATTTTTCATGTCCCGCAAACAGTGCTTGACGAACTACCAGGAAATGACTATAATGTGAATGATGAAGTATATGGCCTGTACCCACGGCAGGCCGCCGCGGTTTCGCGGGCCGCGCGTGGGGAGATTTTCGTCAAGGGGTTTAGGCCATGTCTGCCGGGCAACAGGACGCGGCCGGGGGCGGGCCGTCGGGGTCGCCTGAATGGGCGGGGGCGTCGGGCGAGCCGCTTTATGTGATCAGCGTCGCCGCTCGGCTCGCCGGGCTGCCCTCCTGGACCCTGCGCGTGCTTGACAAGGAGGGAATCGTCCGCCCCGAGCGCACCGCCAAGGACCGGCGGCTCTACTCGGACCGGAACATCGCGCTGCTGGCGCGCATCCGGTATTTGACGGAGGAGCGCGGCGTCAATATGAACGGCGTCCGGCTGATTCTGGAGATGGAAGGCTACGGGCCGGCGCGGGAGCCGGAAGCCGAGGAATGAAACGACCCGGCATATCCCGGCACAGACCCGATAACTCCCAGTCGGGAACCACAAAAAGGACTATCCGCTTTTGATTTATCCATCCGCAGACACCATCGAAGACAAGGTCAAGAGCCGCTACTCGCTTGTCGTCTTGTCCGCCAAGCGCGCCAAGCAGATCAAAGAAGGGGCGCCGGTCTTGATCGAGACCACGTCCACGAACCCGCTCACCATCGCGCTCGAGGAGATCGCGGCGGGCAAAGTTACCGCGAGCGAGGTGGAGGCCGATATCGTGCCGCAGGCGGCCTCGGCGGGCGCGGCCCCGGCGGCGCTGACGGTGGAAAAGCAGGGCAGCGGACCGAGCGAAAAACTAAGCACGGAGGAGCCCGGCGACAACGACGCCGCAGGCGCATAGGAAAACGATATGGCAAAATCAGTGGGGATTGACCTGGGGACGACGAACTCCGTCGTGGCCGCCATTGACGAGACCGGTGCGCCGGTCGTCATCACGCTGGCCGAGGGGAGCCGACTGTGCCCTTCCGTCGTCGGCTTTTCCAAGACGGGCGAGCGCCTGGTCGGGCAGCTCGCGAAGCGCCAGGCCATCACCAACCCGGATCGGACGATCTCGTCCATCAAGCGCCAGATGGGGACCCGTTACAAGGTCTCCATTGACGGCAAAGAGTTCTCGCCAGAAGAAATCTCGGCGATGATTCTGACCAAGCTGCGCGCGGACGCCGAGGGCTTCCTGGGAGAGCCGGTCACTGAAGCCGTCATCACGGTCCCGGCCTACTTCTCTAATGCCCAGCGCGAGGCCACGAAGCAGGCCGGGAAGATCGCGGGGCTTGAAGTCGTGCGGATCGTCAATGAGCCGACGGCGGCGGCCTTGGCCTACGGGCAGGACAAGACCGGCGAGCAGACGGTGCTGGTCTGGGACCTCGGGGGCGGCACCTTCGACGTTTCCATCCTGGAACTCGACAACGGCGTCTTCGAGGTGCGGGCGACCTCAGGCGACACCCACCTGGGCGGCGACGACTGGGACATCCGTATCATTGACTGGATGACGGCCGAGTTCAAAAAAGAAACCGGCATTGACCTGACCAAAGACCGGATGGCGATGCAGCGCCTCAAAGAAGCCGCCGAAAAGGCTAAAGTCGAGCTGTCCTCGCTGATGACGGCGAGCGTCAACCTCCCCTTCATCTCGTCCACACCCGAAGGCCCCGCTCACCTGGAACTCACCCTGACGCGCGCCCAACTCGAAGAAATGACCCAGGACCTGATCGAGCGCATGATCGGGCCGACCACGCAGGCCATGAGCGACGCCAAGCTGACGTCCAAGGACATTCAAAAGGTGCTGCTCGTGGGCGGCATGACCCGCATGCCGGTGGTTCAGGAGCGCGTCCGCACCATGTTCGGCCAGGAGCCGCACAAAGGGGTCAACCCGGACGAGATCGTCGCCCAGGGCGCGGCCATCCAGGCAGGCATCCTGGGCGGCCAAGTCACCAGCGTCGTTCTGCTGGACGTCACGCCGCTCTCGATGGGAATCGAGACGCAGGGTGGGGTCTTCACCAAGCTGATCGAGCGCAACACGACGATTCCAACGTCCGCCTCGCAGGTCTACACGACGGCTGTGGATAACCAATCCGCCGTGGACATCCACGTCCTGCAAGGCGAGCGCGACTTCGCCGTGGACAATAAAACATTAGGCAAGTTCCAGCTCAACGGCATTGCGCCGGCCCCGCGCGGCCTGCCGCGCATCGAGGTCACCTTCGACATTGACCAGAACGGCATCGTGGACGTCTCGGCCAAGGACATGGCGACCGGCAACATGCAGAAGGTCCTGATCACCGCCTCCAGCGGCCTGGGCCAGTCCGAGGTCACCCGCATGGTCCACGAGGCGGACCAGTACCGCAAGGCCGACGAGAAGCGGCGCGACGAGCAGGAGGTCAAGAACAAGGCGGACCAGCAGATCTACACGGCCATGCGGATCGCCGCCGACGCCCGCGGCCTGGTCCCGCAGCCTCTGATCGAGAGCGTCAACCAGGCGGCTGGCCGCTTGACGGCTGCCCTCGGCGCTTATGACACAAACGGGGCGAGGCTCGGCATGGAAGAGCTGAACGCGGCCCTGATGCCCCTGAGCAGCGCTTTCTACGAGGCGAAATCACGTCAGAACGGCAACGGCACCCCTGCTGCCGCCGCCTACCCCGCCCCGGACTTGTCGAAGGTCACGGCGATCGAGGACCCAGGGCCGGAAACGGCGGTCGGCAACAGCGGATTCGACCCGGACGCCGAGACGCGCATCGACATGGACAGCTTGCTGAAAGAAGGGGAGACGTCCGGCGCGGGCGACTTCCGCGACGTGTAACCTTCTCCAACTGGCAAGCTCATTGAAGAGACCTGCGGGGCCGAACGCCCTCCCGGAAACCAGCACCCGTTCTTTGGTGTTGCTCTAGGGTGGAGTCGTTCGGCCCCACTTCCTGTCGGTCACATTGGTCACCCGAAAACGATTCACACCTTATCAGTCTATGGCTAACAAACGCGATTATTATGAAGTTTTGGGCGTCACGCGGACTGCGTCAGTCACGGAGGTCCGCTCGGCCTACCGGAAACTGGCTGCCAAGTTCCATCCGGACGTCAACCCCGGCGACAAGAGCGCCGAGGAGAAATTCAAAGAGCTGAACGAGGCCCACGAGGTCCTGTCATCGTCCGAGAAGCGGCCCTTGTACGACCAGTACGGACATGAAGGCGCGGCAGGCATGGGCGGCATGGGCGAGGGCGGCTTCGGCGACATCTTCGACATGTTCTTCGGCGGGGGCGGTGGTGGGGGCCGTGCCGGGGGCGAGCGCGCCCGTCAGCAGGCGGCGCAGGGGAACGACTTGCGCTATGATCTGGAGATCACTCTGGAGGAGGCTGCGTCCGGAGTCCCCAAGCTGTTGCGATTGTCGCGGATGGGCGCCTGCGGCACCTGCCACGGCGGCGGCTCCAAGGCGGGCAGCGCGCCCCAGACTTGTTCCGCCTGCGCCGGGGTGGGTCAGGTCCGTCACGTCCAGAACACCATTTTGGGGTCGTTCGCGACCGTCGCCCCCTGCGCCCGCTGTGGCGGGGCGGGGCGGGTCATCACGGACCCCTGCCCCACCTGCCGGGGGCAGGGCCGGGTGCGTCAGACGGTGGAACACACCGTCGATATCCCCGCCGGCGTTGACTCGGGGACACGGCTCGTGGACCCCAGCCAGGGCGACGCCGGGCCGCGCGGCGGCGGGCGCGGCGACCTATACGTCATCATTTACGTCCAGCCGCATCCGCACTTCACCCGGCGCGGCATGGACGTGGTGCATGAGGCCGCTGTCACGTTCGCGCAGGCGACCCTGGGTGATAGCTTCGAGGTGCCGATCCTCGGCGGGGTCGAGCGTCTGACCATCCCCGAGGGGACCCAGCCGGGGACGACCTTTCGCCTGCGTGGCAAGGGCTTCCCAGACGTCAACTCGCGGAGTCAGGAGCGCGGCGATCAGATCGTCAGCATCAAGTTGAAGGTGCCGCAGAAGCTCACCGAAGAGCAGCGCCGCCTGGTCAAGGAACTGGCGGCGGCCTCGGGCGAGACCATCCACACCGACGACCGCGGGCTGCTCGGCAAAGTCAAGGGCGCGTTTTCGCACAAGTAGGTATTCATGCGCTGGGCGGAGATCATCATTGAGGCGGGGCCGGGAGCGACCGACGCAGTTGGCGCGGCCCTATACGCCGTCGGCTGCGGCGGGTTCGAGGTGCGCGAAGCGGCACAGCCGCCCGCCGCCGTGGGCTACCTGCCGGTGGACGACCGGCTGGAAGATCGCTTGTCGTCACTCAAAGACGCCCTGGCCGGTCTGGAGGGCCATGGCGTCGCGGGTGCGGGCACGGACATCACCCTGCACTACGTCGAGGAGGCCGACTGGGCGACCGCCTGGAAGGCATTCTACAAGCCCTTCCGCGTGGGCCGCCGTCTGCTCGTGACGCCCCCTTGGGAACACCCCGAACTCGCTTCCGATGACATTCCCCTGGTCATAGACCCCGGCATGGCCTTTGGGACCGGAAGCCACCCCACCACGCAGCTCTGCCTCGCCGCGCTGGAAGACTTCGTTCAGCCGGGTCACAGCGTCGCCGACATCGGCACCGGGTCGGGCATTCTCGCCATCGCCGCCGCCAAGCTCGGCGCGTCCCCGGTCGCGGCCAATGACAACGACCCCCTGGCCGTGCGTATCGCCCGCGAGAACGCCGCCGCCAACGGCGTCTCCGTCCTGGTCACGGATGCCCTGCCGACAGGGCAGCACGAAGTCGTGGTCGCCAACATCTTAGCTGACGTTATCATCGGCATGTCCGAAGAACTTTATATCCTGCTCGCCCCTGGCGGCGTCTTGATCGCTTCCGGCATCATTGACACCCGCGAAGCCGACGTGCGGCAGGCCCTGGAAGGTATCGGGCTAACACATCTGGAGACACGGCGGCAGACCGAGTGGGTCGCGCTGATCTTCCGGCGAGCCGAGGCATAAGCGATGCCCCTTGAGTTCCGCTACTTCCGTGCGTCCAAATCCGAGATGGACTTTCTATCCGGCAGCCGCATTTGTTCTCTCTGTGGTCAGCCCGGCCGCTGTTTCTCCTTCGACAATGCCCCCGCCACAGCCGGATGCGTTGCCTGCCTGCGCCTCGGAACAGCTTATTTGGGCATCTGGGGACCGGAAGATTTTGCCGAAGCCACTCCCGAGGGAGAAGGCCGTCGATTGTTCCTCGATATGGTTCAGCCTCTCCGCCATCGCAGTTGGCCCGAAGACGGGGAGCCGCGTTTCGGGCAGAACTTCGTCGCCTTCCAGTGCTTGCATTGCCAAACCCGCACAGGCATTTGGGATATTGATTAAAGCCTTATGACCCACTTCTTCGTCCGCCCCGACCAGTTCGCCAGCGGCCTCGTCACCCTCGACGCCGACGACTCCCATCACCTACGCGTCGTCCTCCACGCCCAGCCGGGGAAAAAGATCGCCGTGCTGGACAATTCGGGCCGGGAGTGGCCGGCAACGCTGCTGGAACTGGGTAAGACCAAGGCGGTGGCGCGTTTGGGCGAGCCGTTCTCGCCCCCGACCGAGCCGGCCGTCAAGATCACTGTCGCCCAAGCGCTGCCCAAAGTCACCGACAAGATGGAGCAGGTGCTCCAGCGTGGGACGGAGATCGGGGCAAGCGGGTTCTGGGCCTTCAGCAGCGATCGCAGCTTGACGCACCTGGAAGGCGAGCGGCACTTGAAGCGCGAGGGCCGGTGGCAGGCCATCATCAAGACGGCGGCCGAGCAGGCGCACCGCGCAATCCTCCCCACCCTGCGCGTGGACGGCGGCTTTCCTGACGTCCTCGCGGCGGCGGGCGACTTTGATCTTGCCTTGCTGGCCTATGAGGGCGAGCGGGATGCGACACTGTCAGCGGCGCTGGCGGCACTGCCTGAGCCGCCCCCTCGCGTGCTGGTCATCATCGGCCCCGAGTCGGGAGTGACCGACGGCGAAGTCAAGGCCGCGCGCCGGGCCAATGTCAAGATCGTCTCGCTCGGGCCACGCATCCTGCGGACCGAGACGGCGGCCATGGTGATGATCTCGCAGATCCTTTTTGCTTTGGAGCGATAGCATGGAGCGATAGCATGGAGCGATAGCCCTGTTCGTTGACATCCACAACCACATACTGCCCTCCGTGGACGACGGCGCGCGCAGTATGGCCGAAGCCCTTGAAATGGCGCGGCAGGCCGTCGCGACCGGCACGGACACGATGGTCGCCACGCCGCACCGGGGCTGGTTTCTGCGGCACCCGGCCCGGCCCGAAGTCGTGCGCGAGTACGTCGCCGGCTTGCAGGAGTCGATCAGCCGGGCGGGCATCCCCCTGCGCGTTCTACCCGGCGTCGAGATCAAGATGGCCCCGCGCGTCGCCGACGATCTGACGAGCGGCGAGGCCGGCACGCTGGGCGATGCGGGCCGCTGGGCCTTGATCGAGCCTCCCTTCGACCGCATCCCGGCGGGCGGCCTGGAGAGCCTGCGGCGCGTCGTGGAGGCGGGCTTTCATGTCGTCCTAGCCCACCCGGAGCGCTGCGCCGCCGTCCAGCAGAGTCTGACCTTCCTCGATGCCTGCGCCGACCTGGGCCTGGCCTTCCAGCTCACCAGTGGGAGTTTATTGGGCCGCTTCGGGCCGCGTGCCCAGGAGACGGCGTTTGCCATCCTCGCCCGCGCCGCCGACTGGCCCCTGGTCATCGCCTCGGACACCCATGACCTCCACGACCGCACATGTGCCTTGCTGTGCGAGGCCCGCGATGCTGCCGCCGTCTTGGTCGGCGAGGAGCGGGCGCAGGAGATGGTGGACAGCCGCCCGCGTGCGATGATCGCGCCGGCCTAGGCGCCGAAACATCTTCTCCCTCGCCCTCCAGTTTCCCCCACTTCCTGCCGACAATGGCGGCATGGACACCAGCACTATTACCGCGCTGTCGCAGGCCCTCGACTTAGGCTCCGCGCGCATTCAGGCCATCTCCAACAACATTTCCAACATCAACACGCCCGGCTACAAGCGCCAGGACGCCACCTTCGCCGCCCTGCTCCAGTCGGCGGAGGGGGGGGATGGCGACGGGTCCGGCTCGCCAACCCTCGTGACCCAGCGCGGCGGCTCGATGCGGCCCGACGGCAACAACGTGGACATTGACGCCGAGACCAGCCGGCTGGCCGCTACGGAGATCTACTACCAGGGGGCCTCGCAGCTCCTGGCCGGGCAGTTCTCGGGCCTCAAATATGTGATCTCGGGGGGGCATTAACCGATGGGGTTCATGGACACGCTGGCGATCAGCGCTTCGGGCATGACGGCGGAGCGGCTGCGGATGGACGTCGTCGCCAACAACCTGGCGAACGTCAACACGACGCGCACGCCGGGCGGCGGGCCGTTCCGGCGGCAGCAGGTGGCGATGGCCCCGGCCACGGCCTCCTTCGGCGAGACACTGGCGGGACTGTCGGGCGAGGACGGCGGCGACGGAAGCGGGGAGGGAGTGCGGGGCGGCGTGCAGGTGTCGGGGATCGTCCCGGACATGCGCCCCTTCAAGCGCGTCTACCAGCCCGGCCACCCGGACGCCGACGCCCAGGGGTATGTCAACCTACCGAACGTTGACACCGTCTCCGAGATGGTGGACATGATGGGGGCGACGCGCGCCTACGAGGCGAACGTCGCCGCCGTCGGGGCGGTCAAGGGCATGGCGATGAAGGCGCTGGAGATCGGGAGGGCGTAGAGAAACTGAGGCTATGGCAATTTTTTAGCGGTTCTTAGAGACTGTTTAGCTAATGCTGCTAGCTTCCCATCGTGTCGCCGGTCCTGCGCGGCAATTTGGGAAGTAGCCATGTACTCTGATTTCGCCTCTTTAGCGCGACCGATCTTGAGTAAAGCCCCTGCTAAACGGAAATGCCACCTCGCTTTGTCAGCAGGATTTTTTAGTTCTTTGAAGTCCAACCGGATCACCGTCTGGTATTCCTCTATAGCCTCTTTCAGTCTTCCTTGTTGCTCAAGTATAATGCCGGCTTTGTAATGAGGGGGCCAGTCATTAGGGCTGATTCTAGAAGCAGATTGGAATTCGTAAAGAGCTGCGGAATACTTGCCCATACGCAAGTACTGCTCTCCCTGCATATCGTGCTCGAATGCCAATTGATTGAAGCTTGCTTCATTCGCTGGCCTTGTGTGACGTGAACAGCCTGAGACCGACACAAAAATCAGCGTAGTCAGCAGGAGATAGAATGCCGTCTTGCGGCATAATCCTCCGCTAGTGGCCCTTTTTTTAGTGCGCCCCATCCATGTCATCGGTTGTCGCTCAGACCGACTACAACCTTTATGTCGTGATAAGGAAGTTTTTCCTTCACCCCAGTCGTATCGGACAAAGAAAAAGATTTGATTGTGAAGTGGGCGGCTTCATGCGGCTGAGTTAAAGAATGCTTGGGTGTCGCTGCATGGCCTGTGCTTCGCCGTGCAGCAGAAACCTGCCCAGTCATTGTCAGTTTATATGTGTGGCTCTTGTCCGGATTGGTTTTTGTCTCAACCTGAGTGGCTTTTATGTTCGGTTTCAAGTCCAGGCTTTGCAGGGCGGTGTATACTATGTCGTTCTTCAGCCGGTATACATCTTTTCTGGCTGCCTCTTCCGTTCGGGCTGTCACTGCTATTATAACCACTAAGCGGTTTGGGGCAGGTGGCGAGATAATCTGCGAGGTTTGAGAGAGTGCGGGCAAAGAGGAGGCACAGATTAGTAGCACGAGAGATAGCATCACTGAAAGAAAGCGGTTCATGAGTAAAACCTTTCTAACTACACGAGGGCGGGTGAAGCCTACGGCCATGCCTGCCAACCCTCTTCCCTCCGTAAACATTTCTGTGTCACAAAGAGAGTAAGGTTGGCAGGCCGCGAGTCATTTCGTGACCCCGATTCTTAGTGTGATTACGACCTTCGTGTATGAACCATTGTGTGTAACGGTGACATTGAGTTCACCTGAGGCTGAGGCGTGTGTTGCTTCTAATATTTTAGCAACTCCCTCTGACGCCTCTTTTAT
>JANOOM010000814.1:0-9545 GCA_031421335.1 Armatimonadota bacterium | reverse complement strand
GTTAAGACTTCGGATCAACTCTTGATTTAATCTTAGTCCACGCAGGTGAGGGTTTTAGTGGGATGACTTTGTGCCCTTGTTGGCGCGGTTTCAACCGCCCGCTCGATCCAGGGTGTCTCAATCGGTCACCCCTTGCCGTTCATCTTGTAGACGAACGCCAGCACTTCGGCGACGGCGCGGAACAGCTCGGGGGGGATCTGGGCGCCGATGTCGAGGGTCGCCAGCGCGCCCGCCAGGGCGGGGTCGTGGCGCAGGGGGACGTCGCTTTCGCGGGCGACGCGCAGGATCTCTTGTGCCGTGAAGCCATCGCCTTTGGCGACGATTCGCGGCGCGGCGCCGGCCTCGGGGACGTAGCGCAGGGCGATGGCTGTGGTCGGTCGGTCTTGCATTCTTCGGCCCCTCCATGGGCTAAACGTGCTGGTCTTCGGACTAAACGAATCGATCCACGCAGGCGCGCGGCGTTGTCACAGTTTCGCCGCCGGGCCAGAGCGGGGGCCACTCAGACTGCGGGCGGCAGGTGACTTTGCAGGAGGGCCAGCCGGCCGGGCCGAGCGCCCCAGCCAGGGCGTCCGCGTGCCGGAGCAGCAGACGCGCCGCTGAGAGCTTTTCCGCGCCCAAGCGGCAAAGCAGGCGCCCGCCGCTGTGGCCGGTCAGGTCCGCCTGGACGCGGCCGAGGCGGGGCGGCGTCAGCCGCACCGTCACCTGGAGAATGACGGCGTCGTCGTCCGCGATGTCCGCCCGGCGCTCCGGCGGACACACACGCATCTCGGCGACGGTGGGCAGACCTTCGAAGGTCAGCGGCAGGGCGAAATAGAGGGGCGCCTCGGGCCGCCCGGCGTGGGCGGTCAGCGATGCCTGGTTCAGGAGCTGTTGGCCTTCCAGCAGGGACGCCAGGCCGTCCGCCGCGCCGCGCAGGGCTGGGTCGCCCGACGAGAGCGCGAGCCGCAGCAGGGCGGTCCGCAGATCTGCGACCGGCAGGCTTTCCTTGCCGTCAATCACCGCGAGCACCCGGTTTTCCGTGCTGCGCCCGGCCAGGAGCATCATCTCGCGCAGGTGCCGCGCCAAGGCCTCGGGAGCGGTCGCGGCCTCCACGCCAAGCCCCAGCCACATACGGACCGATTCGGGCAGGGCACCGCGCGCCGCCCCGCCCGCCGGCGCGACCAGCACGGCGGAGAGCGCCCGGAGGGTGGCGGGCGAGGTCGGCAGAGCCAGCGTCTTCGCCAGAACGAACGAGGCCGGTGAGGCGCCCGGCGCGCGGGCGATGGCGGCGTGGGCCTCGGCCAGCGAGGCGGCCGTCAGCGGCAGGCCCGCCCGCACGAGTGATTCGGCCAGCGCGACGTCCGCGTCGGCGGCCGCCACTCCCATCTCCAGCAGGGCTTCCCGCACGCGGTCGGGGGCGAGTGGGGGCGGGGCGACCGGGAGCGCGGCGGCCTGCGCGATGCGGCCGAGCAGTCCAAGTGCCGCCGAAGCGGACGCCCCCAGTGTCGCGGTGAGTGTCGGGCGTATGTGCATGGTGCCGGGAAGCGCACGAAGACCGGCCTCGGGCGCCGAAGGCCAGGGCAGGGCGAGCGAGACGAGTGATTGAAATCACTCGCTCCGCCAAGATTTGTCCAAGGGACAAGTGAGTAGGTTCACAGGAGATGGTCTCCGGCGGCTCTTCGGCCGTTCTTCTGTCTTCTCCTCTGTCCCCTGGACAGGTCCGACGCGGAGCGAGTGATTTTGACTACTCGTTCTATCCACTCGCCCCAGCGCACATGAAAGCCGCAGTGAATTGATGCTTTATTATCGGCAGATATTGGCCCTCTTTTCAGTGCTCGCGCTTTGTTTGTTGGCGTCCACTGCAAGCGCCATGCCTTCCATCACCATCACCGACATGCGGACCGGCAAGGCGGTCTCCCAAAGCGACCTGCTGGACCGCCTGGCGCGGGCTGATGTCGTCTTTTTGGGCGAGCAGCACACTGACCCCGCCACACACGCGCTGGAGCTTTCTGTCCTGAAGGGGCTGCACAAGCGCGCGGGCGCCCGCCTGACGCTTGGCATGGAGATGTGGGAGCGAGACGCGCAGCCTGCCCTGGACTCCTACTTGCAAGGGCGGACGGCCGAGGCGGCCTTCCTGAAGACGGCCCGCCCCTGGTCCAACTACCGGACCGACTACCGGCCCCTGGTGGAGTACGCGAAGGCGAACGGCATCCCCGTCCTCGCCGCGAACGTCCCCCAGGCGGTCGCGTCCGCCGTCGGGAAGCGCGGCCTGGCTGCCCTCGCCGACGCGCCTCCGGGCTTGGCCGCGAGGCTGGTCCAGGCCCCACAGGACGGCGCGTGGCAGCGCTTCAAGGCCGTCATGGAGTCTATGGGCGGCGCGCACGGCGGCGCGGCGATGGGCGAAGCGACTGTCGGGCACTTCTACGAGGCGCAGTGCGTGCGGGACGAGACGATGGCCGAGACGATAGCCCGCCGCTTAGAGGCCGCGCCCAATGGGCTGGTGCTGCACATCAACGGCCAGTTCCATTCGGACTACGGCGACGGCATCCCCCGCCGCGTCCTGTGGCGCAGGCCGCTTGCGCGAGTCATCATCGTCTCGATCGTCCCGGTGGCCGACGTGAAGAAGGCCCCGCGAGTAGCAGACAGAGAACTTGCCGATTACGTCGTGTCCGCCCCAGTGCCGGCGGGTGGGGGCTAGGCTGCTTCGCCGGCCCGCCGGTTTCTGAGGTATAATGGGCCACAGACATACGGGGGGCACGAAACAGTGACACTCAGTTTAAGCCCTGATGCAGAGGCGCGAGTCAAGTCCGTTGCCGAGGGGCGTGGGTCTGACCCGGAAGAAACCTTGATCTCCCTGCTGGATCAAGCTCTGACGATGGCGGAAGCGGAAGCGGAGATGCTGGCTGGACTCCGCGCGAGCGTGGGAGACCACGATGCCGGGCGCAGCATGACGATCGAGGAGTACCGCGCGAAGGCGCTCGCCCGGCGCCAGGAACGCGACGCCGGAAATGCACCGCAGACGAAGATGGCGCCATGAATGAGGACTCAGGGCCACTGACGGTGTACGCAGTCCGCCCCTCCGGCCACGCCGCCGATCAGATCGAGGCGGAGCATCAATGTCTGCAATAACGCTCGGGCCTCGACACGGCGGACGCTTGGGAGGATGCTCTGATGGACGCCATCGCCTCCCTGGCTACCCTGCCCGAGCGCTGTCGCGTCGCTCCTGAGAATGACCTGTTCTAACGTGTCAGGCCGGGTCAGACGTTGCGGGTGCTGCTTGATAAGCAGACGCGCAGCAGCGCCGCCTGGCGCATCCTGTTTAGTATTTCGTCGCCCAATGGGTCAGATCCGCCCACTGTCGAGGTGCTGCGCGTTCTGCACGGCTCACAGGCTCCTATGGACAGGTGGATCATGGAAGAAGGCGACTACGCCCACGAGTGAAAAAATGATTGACCCCCAAACATACCGCGAGATGGGCCTGAACGACTCCGAATACGCCCTCATCCTCGAAGCCCTCGGGCGCGAGCCGACGATCACGGAACTCGGCATGTACGCCGTCATGTGGTCGGAGCACTGCGGCTACAAGTATTCCCGGCCGGTGCTGCGCTTGTTCAAGAAATATAAAGAAGCCATGGACACGGGCGCGGTGGAGAACGCAGGCGTTATCGACATCGGCGGCAACATCGGCATCGTGATGAAGATGGAGTCCCACAACCACCCGTCCGCCGTGGAGCCGTTCCAGGGGGCGGCGACCGGCGTGGGCGGCATCCTGCGCGACATCTTCACGATGGGCGCGCGGCCCATCGCCATCCTGAACAGCCTGCGCTTCGGGCCGATTGACCGGGAGAGCGGCGACGACCGCACACGGTACCTGTTCGAGCGCGTCGTCGAGGGCATCAGTCATTACGGAAATAGCGTGGGTGTACCCACAGTCGGCGGCGAGATCTATTTCCACCCATCGTACACCGGCAACCCGCTGGTCAATGCGATGGCGGTGGGGGTCGTGCCTCTCGACAAGATCGCCTCGGCGGAGTCCAAGGGGGTCGGGAATCCCGTGCTGTATGTGGGGTCGGCGACGGGCAAGGACGGGATTCATGGGGCGACGTTCGCCTCGGTGGAGCTTGGGCCGGACTCGGAAAGCAAGCGGCCCAATGTGCAGATGGGGGACCCGTTCGCCGAAAAGCTGCTGATCGAGGCGACCTTGGAGGCGCTGGCGACGGGCTTCGTGGTCGGCATCCAGGACATGGGGGCGGCAGGGCTGACCTGCTCGACCTGCGAGATGTCGGCCAAGGGCAATGTCGGCATGGACGTGGACGTCCGGGCGGTCCCGCAGCGCGAAGCGGGCATGACGGCCTACGAGATCATGCTGTCGGAGTCGCAGGAGCGGATGCTGGCCGTCATCGAGAAGGGCCATGAAGGGGAAGTGGCCGCCGTGTTCCATAAGTGGGGCCTGAACGCCGTCGTCATCGGGGAAGTGACGGACACGGGCCGGGTCGTCATCCGGGACGGCGAAATGGTGGCGGCGGACGTGCCGGCGAAATCGCTGACTGACGACTGCCCGACGTATACGCTGGCCGCCGCCGAGCCGGCCTACATCGCCGAAGTCCAGTCGGCGGACCTTTCGGGGCTACCCGAGCCGGAGGACTACAACGCGGTCCTGTTGAAGCTGCTGGCCTCACCATCCATCGCTTCCAAGCGCTGGGTGTATGACCAGTATGACTCGATGGTGCAGACGCAGACGACCGTCCTGCCGGGCGCGGCCGACGCCGCCGTGCTGCGGCTCCGGGACTCGGGGGGCAAGGGGATCGCGCTGACGACCGACTGCAACCCGCGCTACTGCTATCTGGACCCCTACGAGGGCGCGCGCATCGCCGTCGCCGAGGCCGCGCGCAACTTGAGCTGCGTGGGTGCGACGCCCCTGGCGGTGACGGACTGCCTGAACTTTTCTTCGCCCGAGAAGCCCGAGGGCTTCTGGCAGTTCCGCCGCGCCGTCGAGGGCCTGGCGGACGCCTGCGAGGGGTTGGGAACGCCGGTCATCTCGGGGAACGTGTCGTTCTACAACGAGACGCCGGAGCGGGCGATCTACCCCACCCCGACGGTCGGCATGGTGGGCCTGCTGCCGGATGCGGGCAAGCGGGTGACGATGGGGTTCAAGGACGAGGGCGACGAGATCTATGTAGTCGGCAGCGGCGAGCCGACGCTGGGAGGCTCAGAGTATTTAGCCGTCATCCATGGGCAGGAAGTCGGCAGGCCGCCGGCCCTGGACATGGACGCGGAAAAGAGGCTGCAAGCGTTCCTGCGCGACGCGATTGACCAGGGGCTTCTTCAGTCCGCGCATGACGTGTCAGACGGCGGGCTGGCTGTTGCGCTGGCGGAGTGCTGTCTCGCCGGGAAGGGCGCGCATCTCTATTCTCTCGGCTCGGCCATGAGCGCGCTCACGATCTTTGGCGAGCGGACAGCGACTGCTGTTGTCAGCGTCGCCGGGGCTGCTGAGACGGTGGATAGGTTCGATGCGCTGGCGCGGCAGCACGGTGTACCGAGTCAGGCCATTGGCATTGTTTCAGGCGACAAACTCGTGCTGGACACGATCCGTGGCGGAAGCAATGTTGCGACACTTCCTATCGCGGACCTCCGCGCCGCCTACGAGGGCGCGATCCCGGCGGCGATGGGGATGGGGCAGGACGGGTAGGAGAAGGGGATAGGAGGGTAGGGACAAGCCCTACCCCTACGTTCCGAATGCAATCCGAACATGACCGGCGTAGGGGCGGGGCTTGTCCCCGCCCTCCTCTGTTTTCGGCGAAAGGGGGCGAACGGTGAGTTCGCCCCCTCTTTTTATGAGTGCCTTGTTACTACCGCAAAAACTAAACGTTTTATTCTTATGATTATCGGTATTTGGCATGATATTTGCTACTTAGTGAAACCAGACTCTCGGCACACCCTGCCAGAACTACCGGCTTTGTGGCCCAGGATTATCCAGCGAGGAGACACCCAAACCGATGTTACACTTACAGGCCGCCGACACGCAATTGTTCGTCCATCTCACCTGGGGCACCCAGGGCGGTCGCCCGCTCCTGTGCAACGACCTGCTCCGGCAGACCGCCACACTCGCCGTGACGAAACGCATTCGCGCGCACTTCTGCCAGGTTCTCGCCATCCGCGCCACAGACCGCCGGATGGACATGGTGGCGAGCTTCCCCGCCTCACTCGCCGTCGCTTCCCTGCTCCGCATGGCGCACGACTCGTCGCAGGAGGCCCTGGTGCAGTTACAGGAGATGATGACAGGCGGCTCTCAAAGTCTGCCGCGCTACTGGGGGTCGGACTACACGGCGCACACGATGAGCGCCGCCGAGGCCGCCGAAGCGGGGACGTACCTGATCCAGCAGCGGCCGATCCCACCAAGTGTCTAGGCGCTCCGGGGACGTGGGCGGGCAGGAAAAGCGGCGCGCGGCGGTGAACCGGCTGGCATGGACACCATCCCCCTCCTCTTCGACACTGACATCGGCTCGGACATTGACGACGCGGTCGCGCTGGCGTACCTTCTGCATCAGCCGCGCTGCGAGCTGCTGGGCATTACGACGGTCAGCGGCGAGCCGGAGAAGCGGGCCGCCCTGGCGGATGCCATAGTCCGGGCGTCGGGGCGCGCAGAGGAAATACCGGTGCATGTCGGGTATGCCGCCCCGCTGCTGGTTCCTTCGCTCCAGCCGCAGGCGCCGCAGGCGGAAGCGCTGGCGGGCCGGGAGCACCGGACGTTCGGGCCGCGCCCGGCAGCCGTGGACTTCCTGCGCGAGTGCATCCGTGCCCGGCCCGGCGAGATCACCCTGCTGGCCGTCGGACCGCTGACGAACCTGGCCGTTTTGTTCGCGCTGGACCCCGAAATCCCTTCCCTCCTCAAGCAGCTCGTCCTTATGGGGGGCGTCTTTTACGGGCGCGGCTATGACCAGGCCAACGCCGAGTGGAACATCCGCAACGATCCCCACGCCGCCGCCATCGTCTTCCGCGCGCCGGTGCCTCGACTTGTCGCCGTCGGGCTGGACGTCACCATGCAGTGCCGGATGCCTTCGGAGGAGGTCCGCAGGCGGTTCACGTTGGCCGGGCCGCCCTTAGACCTGGTGCTGGACATGGCGGAGGTTTGGTTCCGGCACACCTCGCAGATCACCTTCCACGACCCGCTGGCGGCGGCCCTGATCTTCGAGCCGTCTTTGTGTACCCTGGAAAAGCAGCGGGTCGAGGTCGAATTGACAAGCCCGCGCGGCATGGGGCAGACATATTTTGATGACGCCGCGCCCGAAAAGCCGCATGAGATCGCGACGGCCGTCGAGTCAAGCGCCTTCTTCGCGCACTACTTCGCAACGGTCGGCGACTGAAACCGGGTATACTATCCGCCGTATGCTTGACGTAGAAACAAACCTGAACGCGGGGACCTGGGACCCGGCGGCGGACGACGGCGACACACCCCGCGAGGAGTGCGGCGTCTTCGGCCTTTATGCGCCGGGCGAGGACGTCGCGCGTTTGACTTATTTCGGCCTGTTCGCCTTGCAGCACCGGGGCCAGGAGTCGGCGGGCATCATGGTCGCCGACGGCCACCGGGTCAAGTGGTACAAGGAGATGGGGCTGGTCACCCAGATCTTCGACGAGCGCACTTTGTCTCAGCTCAAGGGCTACATCGCCATCGGCCACACGCGCTACTCGACGACCGGGTCGAGTATCCTGCGGAACGCCCAGCCTCTCCACTGCGCCTGGGGGGACGGCACGGTCGCCGTGGCCCACAACGGCAACCTGATCAATACGGAGGAGCTGCGGGCGGAGATGGAGGCGCAGGGTGTCCCGTTCGAGACCACCAACGACAGCGAGGTCATCGCCCGGATGATCGCCACCCAGCAGGACAAGTCGCTGGAAGACGCGGTCGCCCACACTATGACGCGCCTGCATGGGGCCTACTCGGTCGTCATCCTGACGGAAGACGCTTTGATCGCCATCCGGGACCCGGTCGGCAACCGCCCGCTCTGTTTGGGGCTGCATGACGGCAAGAACACCGTTTTCGCCTCAGAGACGTGCGCCCTGAACACAGTCGGGGCACAGTTCGTGCGTGAAGTCGAGCCGGGCGAAATGATCATCGTTGACAAAGACGGCATGCGCGAGCGTCAGGTGGTGCCGGTCACGCGGCGCGCGACCTGCATGCTGGAATTCATCTACTTCGCCCGCCCGGACAGCACCATGTACGGGCGCGGCCTGCACGACTGCCGACGCCGGATGGGGCAGGCGCTGGCGCGGGAACACCCGGTTGAGGGGGCGCACATGGTCATGCCCATCCCGGACACGGGAACGCCCGCCGCCATCGGGTTCGCGGAGGCGTCGGGCATCCCCTACGGCGAGGGGGTTGTCAAGAACCGCTATATCCAGCGGACCTTCATCCAGCCCGACCAGCGCATGCGCGAGGCGGGCGTCCGCATGAAGCTGATGCCGATCAAAGAAGCGCTGGCGGGCAAGCGGATCGTCATGGTGGACGACAGCATCGTGCGCGGCACGACGACGGGCCAGGTGGTCAAGCTGCTGTTCGACGCCGGGGCCGCCGAGGTGCATGTGCGGATCACGGCCCCGCCGGTCCAGTTCCCCTGCTTCTACGGCATCGACATGGCGAACCAGCAGGACCTGGTCGCGGCCAAGCACAGCGTCGAGGAGATCCGCCAGATGATCGGCGCGACGAGCCTGGGCTATCTGAGCCTGGGGGGGGTGGCGCGCGCCATCGGCATCCACAAAGACAAGTTCTGCCGGGCGTGTTTCGACGGCAAGTACCCCATCGAGATCCCGCCGCATGTGCGCGTCTCCAAGTTCGCCCTGGAGATGCCGGTCAACGCGAAGTGAAGGCCCATTGGAACAAGAAAGCCGCCCGGTGCGTTTGCACTGGGCGGCTCTTTCATGGGCGGCTTTAATTCACAGCTTTCAGCGGCAGGGGGGCCAGGAACTGCTCGCGCAAGGCCGCTACTTTGTCCTGATGGTCGGCAGACCACTTCTTCCAGGTGGTAATGTACTTGTCTTCGTCCTCATGGAAGAGCACGGTTCCAGGATACCCCGGCGTGTTCGTAGCTGTATACAACGCCGTCACTATGTAGTACCGGGCATCAGTGTCAGAGTCGTCCAGGTGCTCAAGCAGGGAAGGGACGGCCACGGGGTCCGCCGACTCGCGGAGCGCAGCCGCCGCCTGCGACCTCACGTTCGGGTTGCTGTCACCCAGTGCACCCGCCAGCGCCCGCGTCGCGTCTGGGTTGCGATAAAATCTGAAGATAGAGGCAGCTATCCCCTGCTCTCCCGGATGGTACTGCTTGTCAGCGATCTTGGCGAGGGCCGGGATTATGTCTACGTCCTGAAGGTTCCCCGCCGCAATGACGGCCTGGTCACGAAGATCGGTGTCTTTGTCTGTCGTCAGTTTCAGGATCATAGGAAGCACCTTGGCCCGGATGAACGCTTCCAGGCTGGAAGAGGGATTGTCCGCCAGCAGAGGCTCCCCCAAATTCGAGCGCCTCTCGACTGCTGTTTTATCCACCCAGACGCCAGCCTTGGCGTAGAGG
>JANOOM010000813.1:0-4721 GCA_031421335.1 Armatimonadota bacterium | reverse complement strand
CACGCTCCGTCATCAGCATCCAGCCTTGCATCAGAGCAGGGATATCCTGCGGGCGCGGGCAGATGAAGTGGACGCGCTCTTCATAGCCATGCATCGTTTCGCCGACGAAATTCTGTATCTGCCGCCAGTCTTGTTCTGCGTAGCGCGGGTCAACGATGCTGTTTTGCAGCAGGGTCAGTTGGCTCTTCTCGGGGCGGAAGTCGGCCGCCCGGTGCAGGACCCGCCAGAACCTCTCTTCGCGCATCTTGCTGGGAGCCTCTCCTTCCAGGGCGAATGAGGAGCGGGTTTCTTTCGTGTAGAGGTAGCTCACGGCCCGCGCCAAAGTTTCCGGGTCATACTGCCGTGTGAGGGCGACGGCCTGTGCGTCAAGATGTACCGCCCGCATCAGTTCCAGGCGGCGCGTCCGGCGCAGGGTCGGGCAGAAAGCGGCCGGGCCGAGCAGGTTGTTGCGGACGCGGTGGCGAGCCGAGTTGCCGGCGGACGCGCCAAAGTGGAGCCTCTCGTCGAGGGCGTCCACATAATTTCCCGCCTGCGCGTCCGGCAGATCAAGCGTCTTGTCTACCAGCGTTTCGTAGAAAAACCAGGCGCGGCGGCTGTACTTGCCGGTCGGCTCGCGGCGGACCCAGGCTTCCAGGGCACTTGGGCCGATCTGCGTCAGCGCCTCGACGACGACGCCCAAATTGAGCGGCTCATATTTGAGCGCGAATTTTAGGTGACCGATCAGTGTGTCGGCGGTCCGATATCGTTGCTCGTAGAATTGTTCCGTCCACGACTCCCTCTCGTGGGTCTGCCTGCCCCCCGCGCCGACATAACTCCGCACGGCTGGCAGCGGGTGGTTCATGCTCAGTCTCTGGTGCAGGGCGATCTGTCCGATCGGGGCGCGCAAGCGATGTGGAAGGTGTTGCATGGGACGCTCCGTAAAACAATTACAAGTATCGTAGAACGATTAGAATCAAGTATACCTGAGAGTAGAACATGGAAAACGATTATATTCGCCCGTCCCTCTCCATAACGGGGGCATGGGGAGGAGGTCAGGCAGCCTGCGTCGTATTCTACAGGGGCGCCGCATCGGGCAAAAAGCGACTGAAGTAGAAGGCAACTGACATGGACCTGTTTTCGGACCACAAGGACAGCGGCGCTCTAGAGAGCCTGGCGCTGCTGGACACCCTGCTCGCCCACGGGCCGCTCGGGTTCGGCTTCGTGGACTGTGACCTGCGGTTCACCCGCGTCAACGCACGCCTTGCGGCCATCAACGGCGTGCCGGCTGAGGCCCATCTGGGCAGGCTCGTGGCGGAGGTTTTGGGGGTGGCCCTCTGGGAAAGCCGCTTGCCGCTGTTCACGCGGGCGATGGCCGGGGAAGACGTCGTTGACGTCAGCCTCACGGGGCGCACTTCCGACCCAGCGCAGGGCGTGCAGCGGGTCTTGTCGTCGTACTACCCCGTCTCCCACGGCGCCGAGGTGCTAGGGGTGGCCGTGGTAGTCCGGGACGTGACCGAGCAGCACGCGGCGGAAGAAGCGCTGCGGGCGAGTCGGGAGGAGTACCGGCTGCTCTTCGAAGCGAACCCGCAGCCGATGTGGGTCTACGATCTGGAAACGTTGGCGTTCCTAGCCGTCAATACCGCCGCCGTGACGGTCTACGGCTACTCGGCCGCCGAGTTCCTGGCGATGACGATTCGGGATATCCGGCCCGCCGAGGACGGGGACGCCCTGGACGCCGCCGTCGCCGCCCCGCGCGTCGGCACGCGCACGGATGGGCCGTGGCGGCACCGGCGCCGGGACGGCTCGGGGCTGTATGTGGAAGTGTCGGCGGGCGCGCTGGACTTCCACGGGCGGGCGGCCCGGCTGATCACGGTGCGGGACGTGACCGAGCGCGTGGTGCTTGACGGCGAGCGGGCGCAGATGGAGGGCGAGCGGCAGGAAGCGTCCGCACGCCAGCAGACGTTCATGCGTGAGGTACTGGCGAGCGTGACCGAGGGGAAGCTGCTGCTGTCGGGGCCGGCGACGCCGCTGCCCGCGTCCCTGGCGCCGGTGGGAGGCCCGATCCGGCTGACGCGCACGGTGGGCCTGTGGGAGCTGCGCCGCCGCGCGCAGGCGGCGGCGCTCTTGGCGGGCCACTCGGCCTCGCGCCAGTTCGACCTGATCACGGCGGCGAGCGAGGCGGGCATGAACGCCATCGTCCACGCGGGCGGGGGCACGGCGCATGTGTTCGTCGGCGGGTCGGGGACGGTTCAAGTGCGGGTGGAGGATACGGGCACGGGCATCACGATGGAGAACCTGCCGCGTGCGGCCCTGACTCGCGGCTTCACGACGGCGGGCAGCCTGGGGCACGGGCTGAAGATGATGCTGGAAACGGCGGACCGCTTGTATTTGCGGACCGGCCCGGAGGGGACGACGGCACTGATCGAGCAGGAGCGGGAGCCGCCGCCGCCTGCCAGGCTTTCGGAGGCCCCGCGATGAAGGAAACTGCACCAATCACCGCCGCTGGGGCGAGAGCCTACGCGGCCACTTACGGCGCGGTCCTCGCAAGCGTTGCGCTCTCGACTCTGGCGCGCGCCGCCCTGACCCCCCTTTTCGGCAAGCGGCTGGCCTTCATCACCTACTTCCCGACTCTGGTCTTCGGCGCCTGGGTGGGCGGCTGGGGCGGCGGGCTGGTCGCGCTGACCCTGTCCACCCTTGCGGCGGCGTTTTTCATCCACAGCCCCGCCCACGAATACACAGTCGCGGGCCGCGCCGATCAGGTCTCGCTGCTCGTCTTCATCATCGTCGGCCTGAGCGTGTCGGCCCTCAGCGGCTCGCAGCGCCGGACGCGGCAGGAGAGCGCGCGCACCGCGCGCGCCCTGAGCGAGAGTGAGGCGCGCAAGACCGCCGTACTCGAAGTCGCCCTGGACTGCATCATCGCCATTGACGAGGTGGGGAACATCGTCGAGTTCAACCCGGCCGCCCAGGAGACCTTCGGCTACACGCTGGAAGAGGCCCTCGGGCGGCACATCGCCGAGACGGTCATCCCACCCGCGTTCCGCGCGGCGCACTGCGCTGGATTCGCCCACTACCTCGCGACCGGGGGAGGGCCGGTCCTCGGCCAGCGCCTGGAGCTGATTGGGATGCGGCAGGGCGGCGAAGAGTTTCCCGTCGAACTCGCCATCGTGCCGACAGAGCGGGACGGCCGGCGCGGGGCGATCGCCTACCTGCGCGACATCAGTGGGCGCCGCGCGCTCGAGGCCGAGCAGACCCGCCTGGCCGACGCTAACCGCCTGCTGCTGGACTCGACCGGGGAGGGCATCTTCGGCATTGACACCGGGGGCAGGTTCACGTTCGTCAACCGGGCGGCGGCGCGGATACTCGGGTACACGGCGGAGGACCTGACCGGGCGGTCGAGCCACGCGCTGATCCACCATTCGCGGCCCGACGGGGCGCCTTACCCGGAGGAAGAGTGCCCGATCTTCCGCGCTCTCCGCAGCGGCGAAAGCACCCGCGTCGAGGACGAAGTCTTCTGGCGGGCCGACGGCACTTCCTTCCCCGTCGCCTACAGCGCCTCACCGATCCTCGAAGGCGGTAAAGTCCGGGGGGCGGTGGTCACGTTCTTCGACGTCAGCGAGCGCAAGGCATTGGAGCGGGAGCGGGAGCGGCTGACCGAGCGCGAGCACCGCATCGCCGAGCAGCTCCAACAAGCGCTCCAGCCCGCCATCCCGGCTTCCGTCCCCGGCCTGGCGCTGTCCGACTACTACCACCCCGCGCTGGAGGAAGCCGGAGTCGGCGGGGACTTCAGCGATGTGTTCGCCGCCGACAAGGGCGTGACGTTCCTGGTCGTGGGTGACCTGTCGGGGAAAGGGCTGGCAGCAGCCTCCCAGGTCGCCACCGTCCGCAACATGCTGCGCTTCGCCCTCTATAACGGGCGCACGCTGGCGGGTCCCCTGACGACTTTGAGCCGCACCCTGGTCGAGAACGACCTCTTGACCGGCTTCGCCACGTTGTTCGTTGGGCGTTTCGACGCCCACACCAGCGCCCTGAGCTACGTCAACTGCGGCCAGGACGCCGGGCTGGTCCTGCGGGCGGCGACCGGGGCGGTCGAAGAGCTTGCCGCGACCGGCCCCATCCTGGGCGGGTTCGAGGGGGCGGCCTACACCGAGGAAACGATCACGCTGGAGCGGGGGGACGTGCTGGCGCTGTTCACAGACGGGCTGACCGAGGCGGGTCCGAATCGGTCGGAATTGCTGGGCGGGGACGGCGTGACCCGCCTCCTGCGGGAGCAGGCGGACGGACAAACGGGCGAGCCGGACGCGCGGGAGATCGTGACGCGGCTGATTGCGCGGGTGGACGAGTACGCGCAGGGCGGCCTACGCGACGACCAGTGCCTTCTGGTGGGTGTGGTGACGTGAGACGCCACCGGGGAAGGGGAAACGGGGGCAGGGCTTCTCCTTACCTTCTTCTCTTTCCGGCCTTGTTCTACCGCCCCAGCGCCTGCCGCGTGTGCCGGACGATAGCGGCGGCGGGCGCCCGGCGCGGCTGATCGTCGGCGTGGTCATTGGTGTAGCGGATCAGTCCCGCCGCGTCCAGGACAAAGGCGCGGGGGCAGGAGTTCAGCTTGTATACGCCCTCCGTCAGTGCCGAGTCCGGGTCCGGCAGGAGAGTCGTCTGCCCAATGTCCAGGCCGTTCCGGGCGGCGAACGCCCGCGCTTCGGCCCCCGTCCCGGCGAAGACGACGAGGGTGCGCGCGGAGCCTT
>JANOOM010000812.1:0-6089 GCA_031421335.1 Armatimonadota bacterium | reverse complement strand
GGGCAGCCGCAGTCCGCCCTGTGGAAATTGACCAGGGGAAGCTGGACACCGTGCTTGACGGTCATTTCGCCCAGGTCGTGCAAGTGGGCCGCCCATATTTCGAGCGGCCTCAGCAGGTCGGCGTAGCTGCGGGAGAGCAGGATATGGCCGGCGTCGCCGCAGTCCATGACGCGCTGGGCGACATCAACGCCCGCGCCGGACACATTCCCTCGGCCATTGATGTCGTGCCGGCGGACGACGGGGCCGCTATGGAGGCCGATGCGGACCGGCAGGAGAGGGGTTGCGCCGAGCGCGGCCGAGATCTCGCAGGCGCAGCGGATGGGAGATTGGGGATCGCCGAAGAAGACCAAGGCCATGCCGTCGCCCGTGTCCAGGCAGAGCAGGCCGTTACCCGCTGAGTGCCGCGTGAACTCCTCGGTGCCGCGCACCAGCCTGCCCAGGTCACCGACGACGCGGAACTGCTCGTCCAGGGACAGGCGCGAGTAGCCGACCATGTCCAGATAGAGGACATAAGCGACTTCCATTCGAAGCCGGTCGACGTCGAATGCCATTAGAGGTCGGCTCCCGCCCGGAGGCGGTCCCCGCGGGCAGGCGGGGCGCGCGCCGGTGCGAATCGGGGCGCGCGGCGTCCCGCTCACTGAGGTCCTTCGGCGGCGCGGGCCAAGACTCCTTCTTGGGCGGGGGCACTCTGGCGGTCTTGAAGCTGCGGGCGCGGGTAGACGTGAGCCTCATTGCCGTTGCTGCCGTTGGAGCCATTGCTGCCGTTGGAGCCATTGCCGCCATTTCCCGGCCCGTCTTTTTTGTCCCCCTTCTCCTCCTCTTTCTCCTTTTTGTCGTCCTTCTTGTCGTCGTCCTTCTCGAACCAGGCATAGAGGGTGGGCAGGACGAACAGGGTCAAGAGCGTGGACGTGATCAGGCCGCCGATGACGACGGTGGCGAGGGGCTGCTGGACCTCTGCCCCCATACCGCGCGAGACGGCGGGTGACCATGAGGAGCATGCCGAACATGTGCTCCGTGAGGGGAGCGGCCCCGACGCCGCGGGCGTTGGTGAGGGTCAGACCGTCTGACTGGACGTGGGGGATCAGGCCCTCGACGCCCGGCCTTTGACATTCGCCCTCACATTTGCTATAATACGCCATCACTGCCTTTTGACCGCTCCTGCCGCGTCTCCGTCCCGCCCGAATGCTCACGCCATGACACTTTCTTCCTCAACCCCCGCTTCCGGGTCCTTTTCGGGCCATGAGACCTTCGCGCTCCGCTCGGCGTGGCTGAAGAAGGGGATGGACGGGCTGAGGCGTCATCCGGACATCTTCGGACGCGAAGACGCTTTGGGAGAACATCATAATGGAACGTGAATGGCCTGAACTTCTCAAGTCCGCCCCTGTGTTCTTTGTTGAGAAGAACGAGCACAACGAAGACACCTATGGCGCTCCGGGCGGGGCCGACCGGATTTGGGAAGTGACGGCGGCTGGGCTGGTCGGTAGGTACAGCATCAACAGGTACGCCAACGAGACCACCGCTGTCGAGTCTTTCAAGGCCGAGTTCAAAAAGTACGCTGAACGGAGAGAAGTCGATTGGGAGCGATGGGAGATAATCCTGCTTGCCCCCAATGATTGAGAAGGCATCCCAGCCGCAAGCCCACATTTCGCCATTCTGATGTCCTGTTTGCTACGAAAGCCCTGGTTTGCCCTCACATGGACCCCGAAACCCTCAGCAAGTATCTCAACTCGTTTGGCAATCTTCACCGCAACTTGGGCGTTGCGCCCCACAAGCCAGTGCTGCTGCTCTCAATCCTGGATGAGATTGACCGGGGCCACATCAGGGAGAATGAAACTGCTGATCGTGGAAGATGAGGCGCCCGCCGTCGCCTCTCTGCGGCGCGGGTGCGTCAGTCCGGCGGGCTGGGGCTGGATCTTGCAATCGCCAGGGCCATTGCGGGGGCGCGCTGCGCGCACACCTCTGTCAAGAGCCGATCTGGGCAGGGGGCAGCGTTCACGGCCTTTCTCCCGGCCAGTGCCCCGGTGCTGGAGTGAAGTTCGCCGTTGCTTCTGCCGAATACAGGAAAAGTATCGTGCAATGGGGTAGTGACCGTCGCCCCATAGAAAGAGACCCACACGCATGGATTGGAAGAAAGCTTTGTTGATCTGCCCCGAATTCTGGACCGGGACGGCCCTCGTCGTGGCCGGAGTCTCCGCGCTCGTCCTCGGGGCGCACGGAGTCTTGGCGCAGGCGCTTACGCCGTTCGGCGTCGGCGTGATGATGAGCGCCGTCGCCTCTAAAGCAGCCCACAAGCGCGCGAAGGTCCGCGTCCGGCGCGACGACGACCGGCGCCGCTAGATCCCTTTTAGGAGCAGCTTATGCCCACGCCCCGCCGCCTGGTCGTCGCCGTCACCGGCGCGAGCGGCGCCTTGTACGCCGTCCGCTTTCTGCGCCAGGCTGCGCGCCACTATGACGAGATCTACGTCATGCTCTCCGACAACGCGCCGGGCGTGTTCGCGACGGAGACCGGCGGGACGCTGACGCGGCCTTACTCGGCCCAGGACTATCTGGGCACGGACGCGCCCTACGACAACATCCGGTTCCTGAACACCAAGGACTATTACACGCCGCCCGCTTCCGGCTCGTTCGTGCATGAGGGCATGGTCATCATCCCCTGCTCGATGGGGACGCTGGGGCGGATCGCGAACGGCATCTCCAACGACCTGACCACACGGGCCGCCGACGTGTGCCTCAAAGAGCGGCGCAAACTGATTTTGGTGGCCCGCGACACGCCTCTGAACCTCATCCACCTACGGAACATGGTGTCCGTGACCGAGGCGGGCGCGGTGGTCCTGCCCGCCGTGCCGGCGTTCTACCATCAGCCCAAGACAGTGGAAGATTTGGTAGACACAGTGGTCGCCCGCGTGCTGCAAAATCTGGGGATTCACCAGGAGATCCAGCCGCAGTGGGCGGTGGACGGCGAGTGATTATTGCGTGCGTCCGTGCTATAATGTTTTCATGGAAGCAACGGCAACAATATCATCACCATCCCTCGACAACTGGCGTCACATCGTCGGCGAAGTAGAAGGCCAGATCACGAGTTGGTGCGAGGGGCAGGGGTGGACCGTCACCGTCTCTGAGACGAACATCATGGACGTGCGTCCTCAGTACGGATTTTATACCATCCCGTCGCTCTCCATTGAAACCCACACTCTAGACAACCGGCTGATTGTTGAGCCTATGCCCCATGCACTTGACGGCACAAGCATGATTCAACTCTATGCTTGGCCCACTTTATACCGTGTTCGCCTTCTTTATCGCGGCGGCCGGACGGATTGGGAGATATTGACCGACTCCCGCATCCCGCTGCACGAGGAGTGGAGCGAGAAAACGTTTATCAGGGTGGCACAGGATTTACTGAAAGCGGACTACTAGGGTCACTATGAGCGACCAATATGTCCGCCTCCTCCAACGTGTGCGTGACGAGCACAACGCCGTAGATGCTTCCCTCCAGTATGTGCAGGAGCAATGGCGGCGGCAAAACCTCTCCCTCCCAATCACACAGGCTACAGCGGGAGATTTGCAGCGAGCCATCAACGACCTCCAGCCTACTTACTTCATCCGTCTTTTCTCCACTTTCGAGGGAATGCTCAGAGAACATATGGCACAGCATCACCCCGATATCTTGGTGGAAGAAGATGCCCGCGCTGTTTGGCTCATCGACCGCGTCGCCCAGCTTCAGGCTCCTCCAATCTCGGCACCGCTCCGGAGTCGGGTCCACGAAGTTCGGCGCTGCCGCAACTTCTTCGTTCATCCGGGGGCTGCATCACCTCCGCTGCTGGAATTCAAAGATGCTCTGGCGAGGTTGAGCAAGTTCGTGAACTTCCTACCGGAGCCTCGCCGAGAAGCCCCCTTATGAGCAACCCAGACACCAAAAACAGCAGCGCTTACGCGCGGGCGGGCGTAGATATTGACGCGGCGGCGGACGCCGTGGGGCGCATGAAGGCGCACATCAAAACGACGGTGACGCCGGGCGTCTTGACGGACGTGGGCAGCTTCGGCGGCATGTTCGCGCTGTCGGCCTTGGGGGCGCTGAAGGACCCCGTGCTGGTGTCGAGTATTGATGGGGTCGGGACCAAGCTGAAGGTGGCGTTCGCGACCGGACGGCACGACACGATCGGGCGAGACCTGGTCTCCCACTGCGTCAATGACATTCTGGTACAGGGCGCACGGCCCTTGTTCTTTTTGGACTATTTCGGGACGGGGAAGCTGGAACCGGGGGTGGCCGCGGACGTGGTCAAGGGCCTTGCGGACGGCTGCCGGGTGGCCCACTGCGCCCTGATTGGCGGGGAAACGGCGGAAATGCCGGGCCTGTACGCGGACGGCGAGTACGATCTGGCGGGCTGCATCGTCGGGCTGGTGGAGCGAGCGAAGGTCATAGATGGGTCGGGCGTGACGCCGGGCGACGTGCTGCTGGGGCTGGCCTCGGAGGGCCTGCACACGAACGGCTACTCCTTGGCGCGGCAGGCGCTGCTGGAAGAAGCCGGGATGAAGCTGAACGCGCCGGTCGCCGCCTTGGGCGGCGTGACATTGGGCGAAGCATTTTTGTGGCCGCACCGGTGTTATGCGCCGGCCGTCCTGCCGCTGCTGGACATTTCCCCCGGCCCGGTCAAGGCGATGGCGCACATCACGGGGGGCGGGTTCGTGGACAACATTCCACGCGTCCTGCCTGCAGGCGTCGGGGTTCGGATAGACCGAGCGGCGTGGGACGTGCCGCCGCTGTTTCGTCTGATCCAGGAGGCAGGCCGCGTGTCCGAGGCGGAGATGTTCCGCGTGTTCAACATGGGGATTGGGTTCGTCCTGGTCGTCGCCCCCGAGGCGGCGGAAGAAACGCTGGCGCGGCTGCGGGCGGCGGGTGAGGCGGCCTGCCGGCTGGGCGAGGCCGTGGCGGGTGCGGGCGTTTCGTTCATGGGCGGCTGACGGGCAGGAATGACGCGGCAGAAACGACAAGGCAGGGTTCCTCAGATGCCTTTTCTTTGCTTCCCCATCGGCACGGTCACGTTTTTGTTCACTGATATCGAGGACTCCGGCGGCTGAGTCCTCTAGACGGTCAGGGATTCGTTATATGCCGCCTTCTCTGCTCTGCGCGCTGGCGCGGGCCGTGGCACTGGCGCAGCAGAAAATGGGCAGCTTCTCCCAACGGGTTCGTCGAACACTGACTGATCGAGGGGAAGGGTTTTTCGATGCGATTGCCACCCCCTCCCCCACCCAGTCACTGGGCGCATTTCTGACCTCGACGGACGCCTGGGCTTCGAGTTCGCAGGCATCGGCGGGGCGGACGGCGCGCAAGCTGATTGACGGGTCGGGCTGGGGCGAGACGGGGCAGGGCAGCAGCGTTTATGTTTGGAACTACAACGAGGGCGGCGGCTGGAACAGCCGCAGTGTGAAGGACGTGACGGTCTCGGCCTCGGCGGACGGCAAGCAGTTCAAACCCGTCGGGACATTCACGCTGAGGGAGGCGTCGGGCAAAGAGGACGACGCGGGCTAGGCGGTGCCCTTTCCGGGCGTCACGAGGGCGCGCTTCTTCAAGTTCCAGATCTTGTCTAACTACAAGGGCGGCGAGAATTCGGGGCTGTCCGAGGTGCGCTTCAGCAGCGCGGACGCCAAAGCGGCGGCGGGCGGCGGCGCCCCCTGGAAGCCGCTCTATGCCCGCCCCCGCTATTCGGGCCGGCCGCTGGCCGGGGCGGAGAACATCGTCTATCCTGCCGACGCGGGAGTCGTGGACGTGACGAAGGCGCCTTATCTTGCTAAAGGGGACGGGCGGGCCGACGACACGGCGGCGATCCAGAAGGCGCTGGACGACCACCCGAGTCAGGGCGCGATTATCTGCTTACCAAACGGCATCTATGTCGTCTCGGACGCGCTGCACTGGCCGCACGGCGCGAATGCGGGCGGCGAAGAAAAAGAAACTGTGCTGCGAGGGCAGAGCCGGGCGGGGACCGTGCTCACACTGCGGGATGCGTGCCCCGGTTTCGGCAGCGCGCGGCGGCCTAAGGCGGTCATCAACACGGGCCGCGCCCCGGCCCAGCGGTTTGGCAATGAGATTCATA
>JANOOM010000811.1:0-5909 GCA_031421335.1 Armatimonadota bacterium | reverse complement strand
GGTTTTGTGCTTTTGTTGGCGCGGTTTCAACCGCCCGCCGATCCTTTCCCTCAATACCCCCGGATGCCCCAAATATCGCGGGCGTACTCGCGGATCGTCCGGTCGCTGGAGAACTTGCCGGTGCGGGCGACGTTCAGCACCGCCTTGTGCGCCCACACGTTCGGGTCGCGGTACAACGCCCCCGCTGCGCGCTGCGCCTTGATGTAGCCCGGCAGGTCGGCGAGGTGGAAATACTCGTCGCCGCCATGCAGCAGCGCCTCGTAGATCGGGCGGAACAGGCCCGGCTCGGTCGCACAGAAGCGGTCGGAGTTCAGGGCGTCCAGAACACGCCGCGTGGCCGGGTCGTTGTAGTAGTCGGCGGGGTGGTACGTCCCGCGCAGGCGCATCTCGGCGATCTGGTCCGCCTTCAGGCCGAAGATGAAGATGTTGTCGTCGCCGACTTCTTCCTTGATCTCGATATTGGCCCCGTCCAAAGTCCCCATCGTCAGGGCGCCGTTCATAGCGAACTTCATGTTGCCGGTCCCCGAGGCCTCCTTGCCCGCCGTCGAGATCTGCTCGCTGAGGTCGGCGGCCGGAATGATCTTTTCGGCCACCGAGACGCGGTAGTCGGGGACGAAGACCACGGCCAGCTTGCCCGAAGCGCGCGGGTCGGCGTTGACGACCGAAGCGACGCTGTTGATCAGCTTGATGATCTGCTTGGCCGCCCAGTAGCCCGGTGCGGCCTTGCCGGCGAAGATGTAGGTGCGCGCGGTGACTGGGTCAGTCCCGTCTTCGGTCAGGCTGAGATACTCGTGCAGGATGTGCATGACGTTCAAAAGCTGCCGTTTATATTCGTGGATGCGCTTGACCTGGACGTCGAACAGCGAGGATGGGTCTATATCAAGGCCCTGCGTCTGCCCGACGAACCGGGCTAAATCGGCCTTGTTGGCCTGTTTGACCTGCATGAACTCCTGCCGGAACTCGGCGTCGTCCGCGAATGGCTCCAGCGCGCGCAGCTTATCCAGGTCGGTGATCCAGTCGTCCCCGATGGAGCGGGTGATGAGCGCGGCCAGTCCGGGGTTGGCTTTGAGCAGCCAGCGGCGCGGCGTGACGCCATTCGTCTTGTTGTTGAACTTCTCGGGCGAGAGCTGGTAGAAGTCCGGCACCAGGGAGCTTTTGATCAGGTCGGTGTGCAGGGCCGAGACGCCGTTGACCGAGTGGCTGCCGACGATGGCGAGGTGCGCCATGCGGACCTTCTTGTCCGCACCTTCTTCGATCACCGACATCCGAATCTGACGCCCGCCGTCGTTCGGCCAGACGGCCGCCACCTGCTCCAAGAAGCGCCGGTTGATCTCGTAGATGATTTGGAGATGCCGGGGCAGGACGTACTCGAACAGCCCCACCGACCACTTTTCCAGGGCTTCCGACAGCAGCGTGTGGTTCGTGTAACCGAGTGTCGCCGTCGTGATGGCCCACGCCTCGTCCCAGCCCAGCCCACTGTCGTCCACGAAGACCCGCATCAGCTCGGCCACGGCGAGGGCCGGATGCGTATCGTTGAGCTGCATGGCGACTTGATTTGGAAACTCGTCCCAAGTGTTGTGCGTCTTGCGGTAGCGGCGCACGATGTCATGGACAGCGCAGGCCACCAGGAAGTATTCTTGGAGCAGCCGGAGCTCCTTGCCCGCCGCCTGAATGTCCGAGGGGTACAGCACTTTGGAGATCGTCTCGGTGGCGATCTGGTCGTTCACCGCCCGCTGGTAGTCCCCCTCGTTGAAGACCCGCATGTCCAACTCCTGCGACGACCGGGCCGAATACAGCCGGAGGTAGTTGACCGTGCGGCCTCCATACCCGACGATGGGCATGTCGTGGGGCACGCCGATCAGGTGCTTGGCGTCAATCCACAAGGGGACGTACTGCCCGCCCTCCTCGCGCGCCTCGACCCGCCCGTAGACCGGCACCAGGACGGACTCGTCGGGCCGCTCGATCTGCCAGGGCGTCCCCGACGAGAGCCAGTTGTCCGGCTCCTCGGTCTGGTAGCCCCGGCGTATCTCCTGCCGGAACAGGCCGTACTCGTAGTTAATGCCGTAGCCGTAGCCGGGCATCCCCAACGTCGCCAGCGAGTCCAGGAAGCAGGCCGCCAGCCGCCCCAGCCCGCCGTTCCCCAGGGCCGCGTCCGGCTCGTGCTCCCGCACTTCGTCGAGGTCCGCCCCGCGCGCCTCCAGAGCCTCCCGGCACGCCTCCCACAGCCCCAGGTTGATGAGGGTATTGCCCAGGGTCCGCCCCATCAGGAACTCCATGGAGAGGTAATACAGGCGCTTTGCCCCGGCGTCCGCGTAGCGTTTCTCGGTGGCGAACATGCCGTCCACCATTCGGTCCCGCGCCATCAGGGCGATGGCCCAGAACAGGTCGCGGCTGGACAGGTGTTCGCAGTCACGCCCCAAAGCGTAGCGCATGTTGCGGCAGATCTCGATCTCGACCTGCTCGGGGGAGAGGGAGAGGGCGGGCGGGGTCACGGTGGGCATAGGGTAAGGGTTCTTTCTCGTCGGTGATTGCTGCGGCCCCGGCGACCGCCTGACCCTTTGGGGGCGGTGGCCAAGCAGCTTATTCGTATGTTTGCTCCGGGATGCCCAATTCCCACATCAGGCCGTCAAGGGGCGTGCGTCGGAGAGCCGCCAGGCGGACTCAAGTGTCAGGCGATACCCTCCACATACAGAGCCGGGATGGTAACGGCGATCATAGGGGCGAGGCCCCTCACCACAATCCAATCATCCAGCGGGTTGTGCGAATGCCTGTGAAGGAAATACAAGCGATACAGGAAATAAGCAGGAAGAGCAAGCCACAGAGCAAGCCATAGGCGAACGTCAGTCTTGTTATAGTTCCGCATGTCATTTCCAAACTGTCCAATCGAAGTGTTACGATAGTCGGCTTCGCGCTGTCCCTACAGCTTATCCCGAGTGGCCTGACAAGGATTATACCGCAAGGCTGTCCTAGGCTGCGCGGTGATTATGCGACAGGCCCGACCCGAGCTGGTTCTGAACGCGCAGCTTGCTGACTGTCGTTATCTGACTCGTGATCTCCTTCCGCTGCTGACCGTTGAGCGTGACATAAGTTTCGCCAGGGTAGAGGTTCGCCACCTTGCTGCTTATTGGGACGATCTGGAGACGGTTCATGTGGCGGTTGGCGGCGTTGTTGCTGACGATGACGGCGGGGCGCAGTTTCCGAATCTCACCGCCTACGGACGGGTCAAAGTCTACCCCCCACACTTCACTGCGGTTCATCGCACACGTCCCCTATGGTCGCTTCCGCCCATTCCAGTGCTTCCGCCTCGTGTGCCTCATCCGCCGCCATGCGCCGGTATCCTTCTTCCAGTTCCTGCGAGACGACATGGGGGCGCAAGACGGATTCGATGAACTCGCTGATGTGGCGGCGCCCGATGACGGTATACAGGCCGTCGTAGACCTTCTCGTCCAGGGTGATCGTTAGTCTCTTCTGCATGGCCGGCCTCCTGTGGCTTATTCTTCCTGCATCACACCACGCGCGCCCGGCGGGGTGCCCAGAATGTCCGTCAGCTCCCCGAGCGACCCGATCACGAAATCCGGCGCCCCCGCCAGCCCCTCCGGCCACGCGTGGCCCTGGTGCAGCCAGGCGGCCCTCATGCCCGCCGCCTGTGCGCCGAGGACGTCCACGGCGGGGTTGTCGCCGACGAACAGGATTTCCCCTGGGGGGAGGCCCAGATGGGCGGCGGCGGCGTGGAAGATGGCAGGGTCAGGCTTTTTGCTGCCGAAGGTCTCCGAGACGAACAAGCAGTCCGTGCGGCGGGCCAGGCCCAGACGCTCGATCTTGCGCCACTGCCGGGCCGAGCCATTCGTGATGACGCCGAAGGGCAGCCCGGCGCTTTGTAGGGCATCAAGGAGGGTTTCGGTCTCGGGTTCCGGGGTGATGTGGCCGATGAACTCCTCGAAGAAGACGTCCACGGACCGCGCGGGACTGCCCGCAAGGGCGGGATAGAGCGAATGGAGCCGCTCGAAGATGGCCGCCTTGGAGCCGTAGCCGTCGGCGTCCATCTCGGTGATGAGGGCGCGGACGCGGTGGGCCTCTTCGGCGTTCGCTAGGTGCAGGGTGTCGCGCAGATAGGCGTCCGACCACCGCCCGAAGGCAGCCTCGCGGTCGTAGAGCGTGTTGTCCAGGTCGAACACGGCGGCGCGGAAGGGGGAGGCGTCGGGGGGCATGCTTCATTCTACCCTGTCACTCTTTGGGCTTCGACATCCGCGCCATCTGGTTCAGCATGAACTGGGGGGCGATGCGGCTCATGGCCTTCAAGGCGTTGCTCAGTCCGGGCCGGACCTCCAGTGCGCCTGACTCGATCCCGCTGATCGCTTTTCGAGCGAATACCGACACGTCCATGCCCTTCTGCCCCTTCAACTCCTGCTCGAACTCGCCCCGGAACAGCGGCGTCTCGACGCCGGGCGGGGCCAGCTCGACCACGGTGACATTGCTCCCCTTGAGCTGCACGCGCAGCGATAGGGTGAACGAATGGAGGGCGGCCTTGGTGGCGCAGTAGACCGGCGAGATGGGGAGGGGGATGAAGGCAAGGCCCGACGAGACGTTGACGATCAGCGCGCCCTTTTGAGTTTTCAGGTGTGGGAGGAACTGCTGCACCATCCGCACCGGCCCGCTCAGGTTGATCTCGATCTCGCGCGTTACGTCCTCCAAAGCATGGCCCCGGTTGAAGTCGAGGTTCCGCATGACTCCGGCGTTGTTGACGAGGGTGTCGAGGCCGGGGAAGCGGGCGAGGACGGCGTCAGACAGGGCGGCGATGGCGGCGGGGTCACTGACGTCGCTTTGGAAGATGTGGAGGCCAGGGAGGGCGCGCTCGGCCTCGGCCAGCTTCCCCCGGTCCCGGCCGGTGACGAGGACCGTGTTGCCGCGCCCAATGAGCTGCCGCGCAAGCTCAAGGCCGATTCCGCTCGTCCCGCCAGTAATCAGGATGGTCTTCTTGTTCAGCTTCATCTGAGGCTCCTCCCGAAGTGATGTTTAGTGATGTTTAGTGGCCCGTTCTCGCCGCCGTCATGGCGTCATTGAACTTCTTGAAAAAACCATCGTAGTTCCCGCTCGACTCGGCGCTGCGCTGCGGCATCACCCGCCCCACGCAGACTTCGGGGGCCTCAGGCGAGTCCGTCAGGATCTGCATCACCTCCGCAATGTAATCGGCAAGCGGCATTGCCATTGGGTCATTCGCCTGCCGCTCCCCCGTCAGCCCCGTCTGCACATAGGGTGGGACGAGTTCGAGGACCTGCACGGACGTGTCTCTGAGCTGATAGCGCAGCGACTCGGTATAGGAATGGATGGCGGCCTTGGTGGCGCAGTAGGTCGGGTTCATCGCCAGCGGCACGAACGCCAGCCCTGAAGTGACGTTCATGACCGTCGCGCGTGGCTGCTTCATCAGGCCGGTCAGCAGGGCGGCCGTCAGCCGGATCGGGCCGAGCAGATTGGTGGCGACCGTAGCTTCCGCGTCGGCGAGCGAGTCTTGCTGATCGAGCAGGTTCTCGGTGTGCATGACGCCTGCCATGTTGATCAGGACATTCAAGTCCGTGTAATCGTGCATGACTTGGGCGGCGAAAGAGCGGATGCTACCTGCGTCTGCCATGTCCACCGCCCGCGACTCCATGCCGGGATTCGCGCCCGTCACGGCGTCCAGCTTGCTCTGACTGCGGCCCGAAATGATGATCTGGTTTCCGAGGGCATGGAAGGCTTCGGCCAGCCCGCGCCCGATGCCGGAGCCGCCGCCCGTGATAAGAATCGTGCTCTGCGTCATTTTCATGGTTCTTCTCCTGTTTGGTGTTCGGCCTGAAACTGATGGACTGTATAAAAATGGCGGGCGGTTGAAACCGCGCCAACAAAGGCACAAAACCTGCCTCCGCAGGTTAAGA
>JANOOM010000810.1:0-1653 GCA_031421335.1 Armatimonadota bacterium | reverse complement strand
GGCCGCCGCCCGAGATGCCCAGCACGGCCAGGCGGGCCGGGTCCACGACGTCGGTCCGGGTCTCCAAGTAGTCCAAAGCGCGCACGCAGTCCCAAACGCGCCACCCGGCCAGAGTCTCGCCGAGCATCAGGGCGGCCATGCTGTCACGCACGCAGGAGTTCGCGTCCTGGCCCTGGGCGCGCGCCTGGGCGTCCCGGCGCCGCCCGAAGCCCGGCAGTTCCAGGACGAAGGTCGGGTAACCGCGCGCGACGCATTGCAGCGCGAAGTCCCGCGCGTACTCGTCGGGCTGGTCGAGGGGCCGCTGGGAGCCATCGGCGGCGATGCCGACGATCGAATCCACGCCGCGCCCGTGGCCGGGCAGACAGAGGGCGGCGGGCCGGTGGGAGGGGCAGCCGTCGGGGACGAGCAGGTAGCCGAAGGCGCGCAGGCCGGGCCGCGTCGCAAAGGTGACCGCTTCGCGCGTGTAGCCGTCGAGCTGCCGCGTTTCCTCGGTCGCTGGTTCCAGCGGCGGGCGCTCCCAGGTGCCCAGTCCGCCCAGGGCGGCGCCGAACTCGCGGCGGAAGTCGCCCTGCCAGGCGACTCGGCCGGGGAATGTCCGGGTCAGGGCCTTTGAGTGGCCCCAGGCGTAGCGACCTGCAAGGGCGTCAATGCGGCCCAAGCGGTATACGCCGGTGTCAAGTTCGGTGGATTGCATCGTGTTTGGGGCCTCTCCCGTGTGCTCCTCCCCCACCCCTCTCACCTCCCCGTGAACGCAGCCGTCATCGCGGCCCGCGTTTCCTCCACGTCCGACGTGTAGACGCGCACTTCCTGGATGGAGCTGCCGCCGCGCACTTTGATCAGGACGCAGCCGTTGCACTCCGCGATGAACTTGATCGCGGGCGGGCCGTTCCGCAGCGTCTTGATCAGGCCGAGCGAGATCTTGCTGACGCATTCCAACTGGGCAGCCGCGCGGGCGGGCGCCTCGGCGGCGGCGATGACCGTGGTGTGGCTGGACGTGTATTTGCCGCCACTGAGGTGGCCGGAGGGTCTGTTGGTTGCCATAGGGTTGCTGTTTAGATACCCAATCATGCGCCATAAAAGACGGCCGAGGGCAAAAAAGCCTGGGGACAAAAAGGCTGCCGCGTTTGCGGGCGCGGCGCGGGCGGGGATATCTCACCACATGCCCGACCCGCCGCCAGCAGTGGACGACCTCCCCGTCGTCAGGTACGCGCCCCCTACGCGCTTCCCCGGCGCGTCCCACGCCGCAAGGCAGAACCGGGATCGCGCTCGCTCGGGCGGGCGCGCTTTCTACGCCGCCGCGCTGCTGCTGCTGACGGCATGTCTGCTTCTGGCGGCCCCGCGACTGCACCAGACCAAACCGGTCCCGCCATCGGCCGCCCCGCCGCCGGTCCCTGCCGTCCCGCCGGCGGCGGCGCCCCCGGGATGGGACGCGGACGTTGACGCCTCGCCCCGGCCCGGCCAATTCGTGCGCTTCTTTCGCATGAAGGCGACGGCTTACACGCCCGTCAACACGCGGATGGAGGGCGGGCGCTATACCTCGACCCTGCGCGACGGCCGGGCGGAACACGGCGTGGCTGTGGACCCCGGCCTGATCCCGCTCGGCTCACATCTCTGGATTCCGGGCTACGGACACGCAGTCGCCGACGATATCGG
>JANOOM010000809.1:0-2349 GCA_031421335.1 Armatimonadota bacterium | reverse complement strand
CAACGTGACCCACATCTTGTGGAACAACCCCGATGGACGTTCTACGCTCTGGTTCGTCAACCCCGGCGGCGCCTACGGCCTGATGGGTGCCTACGGCCCCTACGCCGACAGCGGAGGCGTGTGGAAGGCCACGGCGGACTCCGCAGGGCCGTAAGAGCGTTGGGGAGTGGAGAGGCGCGGGGCACCAGCCCCGCGCCTTTTTCTTGTCTGGCCGCAGTCGCAGATCAACTTAAAGCGGGCAGGACGGGGACGAAGCGGACCTCGACGCGGCGGTGCAGGGCGGCGGCGATGCGTTCCAGCATGGCGAGGGAGTGCCGGTCGTAGTCGCCGTCTTCCAGGCGGGAGATGGCGGACTGGGTGGTGCCGGCGAGGCGGGCGAGCTGAGTCTGAGTCAGTCCGGCGGCGAGGCGGGCGTCATAGATCGCCTGGGCGGCCTGCGACTTGGCCCGCTCCTGGGCGCGCAGCTCGGAGTAGCCGGGGTCGTCCCCGAACTCGATGTCCAAAATCTCGGCGGCATCGCTAGTGCTGGAGTCCATTTCGATATCCTTCTCCCCTTCTTATCCGCCCTGCCGTCTTGGGGCCGGGCGGACGTAGGTATGCTTCGGCGGGTCCTGACTAAAGAGCGCGCGGCGGCGGACTGCCAGGTCAATGTCTCCGGGCGGCACGGCGCTTTCTTTGGTCAGGCCATGCACGAGAACGGCGATGGTCTGCCGCCCGCTTTCCTCGTGGAAGCCGTACAGCAGGCGGTAGTTGACACTGCCGAAGCGGACGCGCAGTTCGTGGATACCGTCTCGCAGGGTGTCCGAGGCGGGGCGGGTCATTTCCCAGCCCAGCGCGCCCAGTTCCAGGATGCGCTCGTGAAACTTGGCCGTGATGCGCGGGTCGCGCCGCTTCATGTCCCGCAACCAGTCCAGGGCGGGAACAGTCTCATCTTCGTCTTGGAAGAACACGACCTTCGTCTGCGGCATGACTTAGTATCGCACATCTGCGATAAGGTTGTCAAGGTAGGGGTCGCGGGTGAAGATAGTTCACAAGGTTGTTGACGCCGGGCGGGCAGTGTGTTAAAATAGCCGCGAGAGGCGTATGAGGGGAGCCAGGCAAAGACAACCATGCACAGAACACGCCCGCGCGCCCTACGCCCCTTCCTAGCCCTCCTCCTACTGCTCGCCCTCCCCCCGGCGACGCGTGCCGCCGAGACCGACCTGACCATACACGACCCCTCCACGGTCGTCAAAAGCGGCGGGACATACTGGGTGTATGGGACGGGGGCGGGCATCCCGCAGTTCTCCTCGCGGGACCGCCTGCACTGGACCTTCCGGGGGCCGGTCTTTTCCAATGCACCCGCCTGGGTCGCGTCCGCCGTGCCGGCCAACAAGGGCAACAACGCCTGGGCGCCGGATGTCCATTTCTTCCAGGGCCGATGGCACCTCTACTACTCGTATTCCAGATTCGGCAGCAAGGTCTCGGGCATCGGCGTGGCGACCAATGACTCCCTGGACCCAAAGAGTTGGACCGACCAGGGGCTTGTCATCCGCACGGGCAAGGACACCAATTATAATGCCATTGACCCCTGCATCTTCCTGGACGCCTCGGGCAAGCCGTGGCTGTCCTTCGGCTCCTACTTCAGCGGCATCAAACTGATTGCGGTTGACCCCGCGACCGGCAAGTCGGCCGTGGGCGGCGCAACGGTGTATAACATCGCCACCCGACCCCACACGCCGCCCAATGCCATCGAGGCATCCTGCATCTTCTGTCATGCCGGCTACTACACCTTATTCGTCGCCTGGGACGCCTGCTGCGCCGGACCGCGCAGCACCTATAATATCCGCATGGGGCGGTCTCGGAGCGTCACCGGACCATATTTGGACAAAGCGGGGAAGGACATGGAGGAAGGCGGCGGGACGCTGTTCCTCGGCTCGACCGCCGACAGCGGCTCCGGGCGGCCCATTGACGATGAGGTCGGGCCGGGCCACGCGGGTATTCTAGAGGACGGGGGCGACACCTACGTCTCCTACCACGAGGAGTGGGCGCGGGACCGGGGCGGCAAGACGACCTTGAACCTCAGCAAACTGGCCTGGGACACGGACGGCTGGCCACGCCTGGTCCTTGACCCCGGCCCCTATCAGCTCGTCTCGGCCCTCGCGACCCACGGCATCGCAGCCGGGGCAGGAACCGCTGTGCAGACACTTCCGACCGGTGGGCCGGGCCGGCAGCAGTGGACCCTGGGCTATCTCGGCGACGGCTTCTACCGCCTCATCAATGCCAGCGGTAAGGCACTGAGCGTGGCAGGCGATACGGCGAGGCCCGGCGCCCCGGTCCAGGTCATACCCTACCAGGGCCATACCGGCC
>JANOOM010000808.1:0-6932 GCA_031421335.1 Armatimonadota bacterium | reverse complement strand
CAGGAGGAACTATGGGCCTGGGTCGCTGACGGACTGCTCCTGCTACACCCCACAAGTGAGAGCGAATGGCGACGGATGCGTGAGATGATGGCGCAGTATGAAGACGCTCCAATGGACCTCGCGGATGCTTCGCTGGTCGCTACGGCAGAGGCGCTTTCGCTGAAGCGCGTGTTCACCTTTGATCGCCACTTCTACGCCTACCGCTTGGGGGACGGCAGCATGATGGAAGTAGCATCGTGACGTCCCAGAAGTGTTCACACGCAAAAGCGCCCGACGCTCACAGAAAGCGTCGGGCGCTTTTGCGGTTTATCACAGTCTACGGTGTCGGCGTGACGCCGTGGGGGTGGCTGAGGCCGGCGGCACCGACGAGGATGGTGGCGATGATCCCGGCCGCAGAGAGGGCGGTGGCGATGATGCCGCAGAGGCGGCCTGTCGTTACCGGGCTGCGCTGGCCGGTCGGGTCGCCGTAGGCGTCCAGCGTCTTCAAGACGGCATTGCCCTGAACTCAGGCGATGGGGCCGAGAATGAGGCCGGCGCAGAACAGGCTGACGATGCCCATGATCATGATGTTCTGACCATTGACGAGCGGGCCGCCGCCGCCCATGGGCGGCTGGCCGCCGAGCGGGGGGGAATACATTGGGTTACTCATGCGCGTGTCTCTCCTCTGTCAATGACGTTGACAAGATGCAGGGCGGGGTTGCCTGCTTGCGCTGTTTTGCCCACTTGGGGGGGAGGTAAACTCTACACTCGCTCCTCGGGGGATGCCGCCGTCAGCAGGGCGGCGCGCTGGCGCTGGGCGGGATAAGAAGCCCGGCCCAGGCCGATGGCGCAGGGGTACGGGAAACCGGCCGTCAGCTCGCTCAGGCGGGAATGCAGACGGCCGATGACAGTCTCGCGGGTCGCGCCAGTGTGGGGCAGCAGGGCAATCAGCTCGCGCTCCTCGTAGCGGGCGACGAGGTCGGAGCGGCGCATGCAGTCCTTGACGGTCTGGGCGATGCGGGCGAACAAGACGGCTTCAGGCAGGTCGCCCTCGATGCGGACGCGGATGATGGACAGTTCAAGGTGGTGACGGATGGCGCGGGACAGTTCTTCGTCCAGGCGGTTCTCGAAGTAGGGGCGGGTGTAGAGGCTGGTGACGGGGTCTACGACCGTCGGCGGCGCATCATCGGCTTCTTCGGCTTGGAGGGCGGCGGGGCCATGGGCGGCCAGGCGGCGGCGCTTGCGCTCATGCTGCAAAGCGGCCTCACGGACGGCGTCGCTGCGGAACATTTGCTGGAGCTTGCGGGCGGAGTTCTTGAGGATGTGAGAGACGTAATTGTTGGAAACGCCCAAAGCCTTGGCGATGTCAGTCTGGCTGCGGTCCTCGTAGTAGAAGGAATACAAGACCTTCTGCTCGATCTCTTTCAGCCGGGTCATCAGATGTTCCAGGACGACGCGGTCCTCGATAGGCAGCTCGGTCCGGGCGGCCTGGGCGTTGCTTTCGGCGACCTGGAGGCGCGCGGCCCCGCTTTCCTGCATCTCGTCGAGCGACTGCGGGTTGAAGATGGCCCGCGTCGAGCGGATGCGGGCGATCTCGGGTTCGCCCACGCCGAGGGCGGAAGCGAGTTCGGCGTCGGACGGCTCGCGGCCCATCTGCTGCGTCAGCGTTTCGGCCTCGCGGCGGACTTTCTGGGCCATCTCCTGAAGCCACGCCGGCTCCTTGATGATCTGGGTCCGGTCGCGCAGGAAGTGGCGCAGGTGGCCGTCAACGTGGTGAGTGGCATAGGTGATCAGCTTGACCCCGCGCGTCGGGTCGTACTGGTCAATGCCGTGCATCAGGCCCAGGAAGCCTTCCTGGATCAGGTCTTCCAGCAGAATGGCGGGCGACAGGAACTGCCGGGCCTGTTTCTGGACGAGGGGCCGGAACTGGAGTACGAGCGCCTGGCGGGCGGCCTGCGCGCCCGGCCCGCCTGCCTTATATTCGGTGAGCAACTTGCGCGCCCGCGCTTCATCGTCCTGCCGGCCCGGCCCACGCCGGTCGCGGCCGTCCCAGTTCTGCTTTTCCCTTGTGGGAGTCGTATCTGTCATACTGAAAAAACCCCACGCCCCGTCCGTCGCCCGAGGATTCGGGCGGGCGGGGCGGGGCTTCTTAGTGAATCGAGCTGACCAACTTGAAGATCGGCGACATGACCGAGACGGCGATGAAGCCCACCAGGACGCCCATGAACACGATCAGCATCGGCTCGATGAGCGACGTCAGACCCTTGACGAGCGAGTCCACCTCGTCGTCGTAGAAGTCAGCAACTTTGCAGAGCATCTCGGACAGGCGGCCCGTTTCCTCGCCCACATCGATCATATGCGTGACCATGGACGGGAACAGGCCCGAGGCGGCCAGCGGCGAGCTGATCTTCGCGCCCTCGCGGATGGAGGTCCGGGCGTGAACGATGGACTCGGCGAGGACAGCGTTGCCAGACGTCTCGCCGATGATCTCAAGCGACCGCATCATCGGGACGCCCGAAGCGATCAGGGTGCCGAAGGTACGGCAGAAGCGGGCGACGCTCATCTTCAGCGACAGGTCGCCGAAGATCGGGATCTTCAGCTTCAGTTTGTCAATGTTGTAGTGGCCCTTGGTCGTCTTGTCGTACTGCTTGAACCCGATGAAGCCGCCGATGCCAGCCCCCAGCACCACGAAGTCGTGCCACGGAACCTGGAGCCAGTCGCCGATCGAGAACATGACGAGAGTGACGGCAGGCATCTCCACGTTCATGGAAAGGAAGATCTCCTTGAAGCGCGGCAGGACGAACATAAACAAGGCAAGGACCATGACGCCGGCGAAGTTCAGGACGATGATGGGGTACATCATGGCCGACTTGATCTTGCCGCGTATTTCCATCTCCTTCTCCAAGAATCCTGCAAGCCGGTCCAAAATCACGTCCAGAATACCGCCGATCTCGGCGGCACGGATCATGTTGACGTACAGCTTGGAAAAAGCGTTGGGGTGTTTGGCGATGGCGTCGGTCAGCGACAGGCCCCCCTTGACGTCCTTGCGGGTGGTGTTGATGACCATCTTCAGTGCTTCTTCTTTGGTCTGGCTCTCCAGAATGTCCAGGCACTTGATGATGGGGATGCCCGCATCAATCATCGTGGCGAACTGCCGCGAGAAGATGACCATGGCCTGGAGTTTGATCTTCTGCCCTTTGCCGCTCCCCACGCGCATCTTGAGGCCGGCCTTGGCCTCGGAAACTGAGACGACGTGGAACTGCTGATCGTGGAGCCGGGCTAATACCGCTTGCTCGTTATCCGCCTCCACTTTATTCTTAACGATCCGGCCCGACGGATCAACGGCCTCATATACGAATGTCGCCACGGCGTTTCCTCCTGCACTCTCTGCGGTCTGTCTTCACGGCTGTGACTTACTATGCCGTGTTCATTATCGGCAGGAGAGGCGGGGGGCATTAGGCTTCGCGTGCGGCTTCCTCGGGGCTGGTCCTGTGGCGCTTGACAGCATCGGCCAGAGCGCCCACACTGCTAATATGAATACTATGCCACCCGCCTCAGGGGATCAGCGTCTATCACTCACGCGGCGTATGCAGGACATGTCGAGGGAGGAGCGCCGCGCAATCATGGCGGCGGCGGCTGGGACAATGGCCGAATACTACCGCACCGACCCGGAGATCCGGGAATGGCAGGCACTCGATGGGGAAGACTTCTACGACATGAGTGACGGAACAACTCCCCCACCCTGAACGTAGAAACGCCCGCTGCACGTCTGGGTGCGGCAGGCGTTCCAGTGAGACAAGTCGCGGCGATCCGGCCGGCTACTTTTTCATCCACTGTGCGACGGCATCGCTGAGGCGCTGCGCCCCAGCGTCAATGACGATGCCGGGCGGTGGCGTCTTCCGCCAGGCGGGGGCCAAGTCAGAAGGGTCATGGCCCATCAAGTCGTCCATCGGGAACTCCGTTAGCACGAGGGGCGACTGCGCCCGCGCCTGTGCCACCGCGTCTTTATCGGCCAGCGGCTGTTTGGCCTTGTCATCCCGGAAGCCGTACAGCGTCGGCGGCGGAGCCTTGGGGGCATCCCAGGCCGCGTACAGGCCGGGGGGGCGTATCATCTTGCCGTCAGAAGCGCGTCCGCCTTGCTGGAGGCCACGCTGCTTGACGAGGACGCGCAGGGGGCGGGCGGCGGCGCGCAGCTCGCCCAGGAAGTAGAGGTTCGAGTCGCGCCGGTAGGCGTTCCACTCGGTGCTGACCTTCTGCGAGAGCATCCCGTCGTACTGGAAGTTCGGCAGGTCAGTGTTGGCCTTGCTGTTGTAACGGCCCGGCGAGAACACGTCCACGGGGTCCGCGTGGTGGGAGCGCAGGAAGGCCAGCCGCGTGTCCGCCCCGTAGCCGAGGAGCAGGGTGCGGTTGTCCTCCTCGTTGACGCGCAGGTCGTAGCCGGGCGGGGCAGTCTGGCGGAAGACGACCCCAGCCAGCCCCGGCGTGGCCGCGAGCGAGCGCACCAGGGTCAGCAGCGTGTCCCGCACGGCCGGCGCGAAGGAGCTGACGGCGACGCCGGGGGTCGTCTCCGTGTCCTGCTCGGTGTCGTAGGCGTGCTCGCCTTGCAGCGCCAGGGTCTGCCGGTAGTGGGCCTCGGCCTCGGCACTGGTCTCGCCGAGCACGGTCAGGTCCTGAGCGGCGGGGGGCGGCTTCGGCCCCCACGAGAGCAGGTCCAGCACGGCGAAGACCTGCATCGGTGTTTGTTTGACCTGCTTCGACTTGACCCGCGCCAGCGTCTCGGTCAGCCCCGCCGTGTTCGCCTGGCCCTCAGCGAAGACGCTCACCCAGATCTGCGTCAGGCCCAGCGCCTGGGCCGCCGCCACGTCCGCGTCGGCGTCTTTGGCCGTAACAGGCGAGATTAGCGCGGCCCGGTTCGGCACGAGCCTCAGCACGTCCGCGAACGTCGGTGCCGTCTGATTTGGCGCGGCCACGGCGGCACGGTTGACGAGCGCGGCGATGTCGGGATGGGCGGCCAGGATCTCGGAGGCCAGTGCCGGGAACTCCTTGGCGAACGGCGGCCACATGGCGGGGTGGTCGCGGACAGATTTGAAGAACTGCTCCCCTTGAGTCGTTATGACATCGCGCGTCTGCTTCTCCTCCTGCGCGAGGCGCTCCTCCGGCGAGGGCAGCGAGGGCGGGGGCACCGAGAACAGACCGCCCCGACCGACCTGGACTCCCATGTCTACGGGGACGGGCAGTGACGGTATGATAAGCTGGAGGGCGACGGCAGGAAACAATCGGACGGTGCCATTCAGGTCGAGCGGCTTCATCACACCAGCCTTGAGGCTGCCCTCGTAGCTCTTCTCCCAGACGGCCGCCGCGTCACGGACGGCCTGTTGCTGGTCGGGCGTGAGCTTGGACAGCGGGCCATCCACGTCGTTCATGCCGCCCCGCCCGTCGTCGGCACCCTGCGCCTCGGTGAACGCCAGCGGATCGCCGAAGGCGGGGATCTTGCGCTTGCCGAACTTCGCATTGAGGGCGACGCGGGCTTCCTCCAGGGGCTTCTGGCGCAAGGCGTCCGCCGTCTTTTCAAATTCCTGCCACCGCGCCATGCGCGTTGCGATCCCGACCTCGTCGTCGGTGAGCACGAAGGCCGGCCCGACCCGGCGGTACATGCCCGTCAGGCAGAATGCGGTCGCCTTCAACAAGTCCTCCGCCGGGGCCGCCCGACCGGTCCCCAGGATCAGCAGCGTTTTCTGCTCTAAGCGGCGGTCGGCGTAAAGCTCCAGGTGCGTGGCCTGCGCGATGCGGGCCATCAGTTCGCCAACTGTCTTCATGCCGCCGACGGGGATGGGCGTCTTCAAGGCGGGGAGGGTCATGTCCAGGTCGCCGGCCTTGAGTTGGTTCTGCACTTCCGCCCGTACTTTCTGGCCGTAGACGGTTTCCTGCGAGCCGCCGTAGTTTTGTTTGGACGGGAGAAGCTTATAGGTGCCGGCAGTCGTGGGCGGGGTGTTCCGCATCTGGTAGAGGCTGTGGTCTTCGCCTTCACTCGGGATCTGTACTTCCGCCGTCTGCTTGAGTCGCAGGCGCGTGGACGGCAACTGATCGCTCAAATCGAGTTCGGCGGCGGCGGTCGGGTTGAAGTCGGCGAACCAGGGCGCGACACGCAGGTGCCCCTCCGGGAGCAACTGGGTGAACAGCTCGCGCTGAGTGTCGGTGAGGCCGGCGACGCCTAGGCCCTGCGGACTCGTGAGGGAGGTCCACTGGGCTTCGGTGAGGCTGGCGGCAAACAGGGGGACGGTGGCGTAATAGGGCATCCCCGCGTATGGGTCCGGGGCGCCGGGACTGGCATTCAGGAGCACCATCATCGGCGGCCCGATGGCGAGGACGCTGCCGAACGTCGGGTTGGCCTTGCCGAACGATCCGGCCACCTCAGACGGCGTGGCGGACGGGGCGGGCGGCAGGCTGTCTTTGGGCAAGTCTTCCCACTGCGGCCCGACGGTGAGTGTGACGCCTTTCGGCACATGGTCAAGCTGCGCCAGGCCCTGCTGGAGCGTCATCGGCTTGGCGGGCTTCACTTGCGGGGCGGGCGCCTGTGCCCAGATGCGCGGGCCGGCGACGGTGGCGCAGGAGAGCACGAGCAAAGCCCCGGCGGGGAGCACTGCGGATCGGAACAGTCTCAGAGGCCGCCGCGCGTCATAGCATTGTGTTGGCTTCACGTCCTGCTCCAATCAACCGATGCGCTAGTCTGTGTTGCTCGTAGTGGAAGATGGCAGCCTCCACCATGGAACCATGAGGATTGATACGCAAGCTCGGTCGGTAGAAGTTTCCCGCGTCATCAGACGGCCTGCCGCCGTTTTCGCGGCAGGGTAAGCTTGAAGTCGGCGAGTGAAGGCCGATACCAGCCACGCCGGGTGACGCTGGCAAGGTAAGAGGCGATAGAGTGACTGAGTGCCCATACAGGTGTCCACAGT
>JANOOM010000807.1:0-6010 GCA_031421335.1 Armatimonadota bacterium | reverse complement strand
TCGCACATCATCTGGGGCACCGGCACCATCAATGACCTGCACATCATCTGGGGCACGAATGCCATCCTGGGCAGCAGTACGCTGTCGTCCTCGCACATCATCTGGGGGACGAGCGGGGTTTTCGCCGATCACATCATCTGGGGGACGTGCCTAACCGGCGGCGTGGACTTGTCTTCAGTCGTGGTCAATGGTGAGTGACGCAGCCAGCGGCGACGTAGCCAGCGGCGAGCGCCCCTCCTGGGTTCACGCCTCTGTCCGACCGCCAGCCCGCCGCCTGCATGCCCTCCACGCCGGGGGCGCAGGCGGCGGGCTTTTTCGTGTCCGACGAAAGGCGGCACAAGAGGGCGCGATGAATCGCGCCCCTGCACTCTTCTCCCTTTTCCCGTCGCTGCGTGACAGGCCGCCCGAAACGGGTATAATTAAGCGGCAAAAAGACGTGGCAACAGGCTTGGGCGGATTGAACTCCGTGCAGGCCCGCTTGTGCGTCCCAGACCCCCAAACCCTCTGTGTCGGCCCGAAAAGAAAGCACCTGTGAATGGATCTGCGTGAACTGCCCGGATTGGCGGAAGACTACCCCGCCTACCAGGAACTCAAGAAGGCCGTGGCGCGCGGCGGCGTTACCCAGCTCGAAGGGCTGCCTGTGCCTGCCAAGGGCTGGCTGCTGGCACAGCTCCAGCGCGACACCGATCGGCCCCTCGTCGTCATCTCCTACAACGATGAGCAGGCCGGGCGGCTGGCCGCCGACATGGCCCGCTACGGCGTCGAGGAAGACGCGCTGACGAGTTTGGTGTCTTCGACAGAAACTCTGATCTTCGCTGAGGGTGCCCCCGACCTGGCCCAGACCGGGAAGCGTGTCGCCGCCCTGCAAAAAATGGCGCGTGGCGAGTCGCGCGTTTTCGTAGGCTCCGTCGGCGCGTGGCTCCAGCGGGCCATCGCCCCGGATCTGATCAGAGACCGACGCGTGACGCTGACCGTGGGCGAGTCCGTTGACATCGGGCAGTTTGAGAAGTCGCTGGTGGATTTCGGCTACGAGCGTGTCGAGGCCGTCGAGTCGGCCGGACAGTGGACCCGGCGCGGCGGGATATTAGACATCTTCCCCGGTGACACCGTTCTGCCCTTCCGCGTGGACTTCTTCGGCGACGACATCGAGAGCATCCGCCCCTTTGATGTGGAAACGCAGCGTTCGGTCGGCAAGGCCGACGCGCTGACCATCGCCGCTGTACGCGAGGTCCCCCTGGAGGACGTCGCCGTCGCCGACGCGGTTTCGCGCGTCAAGCGCGAGCTGCTGGGCCGCATGGCGGCCGTCAAGAAGGCCAACCTCGACGGCCGGGGCGCCGAGCATGCCGAGCGGCTGGAAGAGCGCATCGAGGGCGACATCGCCCAGCTCCAGTCTCAAGCCTATTTCGACTCGACTGAATACTATTTGCCGTATCTGTATCCCGACGCGGCCTGCGCTCTGGACTATATTCCCGGTGACGCTTTGATCATTCTGGATGAGCCGAGCCAGGCGAAAGCGCGCTGGGAACAGCGCGAGACCGAGATCGGGGAAATCATGGCGGCGCGGGCCGCGCGGGGCGAGTATTTGACGCCGGACATGCCGCATGCCTGCGGCTTCGACATCGTGACGGACGCCCTGACCAAAGCCCCCGCCTCGGTCCTGCTTGCCCTGCTCGGGCGCGGGCTGGATGGCATCAAGATTGACAAAACGAACTCCATCCCGACCCAGGCCGGGGCCATGGAGAACTTCGCCGCCCGCATACCCGCCTTCTTTGAGGCGCTCGACGGCTGGCTGGGCGCGCGCTTCCGGTGCGTCCTCGTCACCGAGCAGTCGGAGCGCCTGCGCCAGATCCTGACCGACCACAAAATCCCTGCTTCTCCCCTGGACCGGCTCGAAAGCGGCGGCGAGCCGGGCGTCTTCGTCGTCAGCGGTTCGCTTTTAGGCGGCTTCAAGCTGCCCGAAGCGAATCTGATGCTCGCCACCGACACGGATATCTTCGGACACCGCGCCCACCAGAAGCCGCCCAAGCGTGCCTTCAAAGAGGGCCTGAAGATCACCTCTTATTTGGAGCTGCGCGAGGGCGACTTCGTCGTCCACATCCTGCACGGCATCGGGCGCTATGGCGGGCTGACCAGGCTCAAAGGCACGGATGGGGCCGACCGTGACTATTTGCTGCTGGAATACGACGGCGGCGACAAGGTTTATGTCCCCACCGATCAAGTAGACCGCGTCCAGAAGTACATCGGGTCCGCCGACTCGCCCCCGACCGTCACCCGGCTGAACAGCGGCGACTGGGCACGGGCGACCAAAAAGGCCAAGAAGCAGGTCCAGGAGATGGCCGCCGACCTCATCAAGCTTTACGCCGCCCGCAAGGCCGCGACCGGCCACGCCATGCCGCCGGACACCCCCTGGCAGCAGGAAATGGAAGATGCTTTCCCCTACCAGGAGACCCCAGACCAACTGGCCGCCATTGAGGATGTGAAGAAAGACCTGGAAGACGACAAGCCGATGGACCGGCTGATCTGCGGCGACGTCGGCTACGGCAAGACCGAAGTCGCCATCCGCGCCGCATTTAAAGTGGTCAACTCGGGCCGGCAGGTCGCCATCTTGTGTCCGACCACGATCCTCGCGCAGCAGCACCTCAGCACGTTCCGGGACCGGCTGGCCGCCTACCCGGTCAAGATCGAGATGCTGTCGCGCTTCGTTTCCAAGGCCGAGGCGACTCAGACCCTCAAGAACTTGACCGACGGGACCGTGGACATCGTCATCGGCACGCACAAGATTCTGTCCAAGGACGTCGACTTCCACAAGCTCGGCCTGCTGGTCGTGGACGAAGAACAGCGCTTCGGCGTCGCCCACAAGGAGCGCATCAAGCAGATGAAGCGCAACGTGGACGTTTTAACGCTCACGGCGACCCCCATCCCGCGCACCCTGCACATGTCCCTGGCGGGGATACGCGATATGTCGCTGATTGACGACCCCCCGGAGGGCCGCATAGCGATCAAGACGTTCGTCAAGGAGTATGACGACGAGCTGGTCCGCGAGGTCATTCTGCGCGAGCTGGACCGGGGCGGCCAGATTTACTTTCTGCACAACCGGATCGAGAGCATCTCGCACGTCGCCGAGAAGATCCGTCGGCTCGCCCCCACCGCTCGCGTCGAGATCGCCCACGGCCAGATGCACGAGGATGACCTGGAAGACGTCATGCTCGGGTTCGGCCACCACGAGTTCGACGTTTTGGTCTGCACCACCATTGTCGAGAGTGGCCTGGACATTTCCAACGTCAACACCATGATCGTTGACAACGCCGACCGCTTGGGTCTGTCCCAGTTGTACCAATTGCGGGGCCGCGTGGGCCGCTCGCGCCGTCAGGGCTACGCCTACCTGATGTACCGCAAGGACAAGCAGCTCTCGGACGTGGCCGAAAAGCGCCTTAGTGCCCTGCGCGAGTTCCAGGACCTCGGCAGTGGCTACAAAGTCGCCCTGCGTGACCTGGAGATCCGGGGCGCGGGCAACCTGTTGGGCGCGGCCCAGTCCGGCGCGGTTTCGACCATCGGCTTCGACCTATATACGCAGCTTTTGTCCCAGGCCATCAACGAGATGAAGGGCGAGGGGGTCGAAGCCGAATTCGAGCTGCCGAACATCGCCCTGCCGCTCGACGCCCTCATCCCGAGCGTCTACATCCCCTCAGAGGCCGAGCGCATCTTGATGTACAAGAAGCTGACCGCCGTTCGCAAGGCCGACGACGCCCAGCGCGTCCAGGACGAGTTCGAGGACCGCTACGGCGACCCGCCGCGCCCAGTCTGGAACCTGCTCGCCCTGCTGCGCCTGCGCCTGCGCTGCCTGGAAGTCGGCATTTCCTCGGCCCTCGCCGAGAAGAATCGCGTCGCTGTCCGCTTCAGTGGGACGCACTTGCCGCCGGACGTTATCCGCAGGCTCTCGCGGACCTATATGCAGCACCAGTTCCTGCCCGACATCGTCTACCTCGCCACCCCCAACAACCCCGCCCGGCTCTTGACGGTCGTGGAGGAGATGGTCGAAGTGCTGGCGAAGGTTCTGCCGCCGCGTGCCGCCCCCGTCCGCGCCCCGCACCCGCCGATGCTCGGCCAGCGCGAGGCGCCCAAACAAGCGCCGGAAAAGAACGGGACGCCCCCCCAAAGTAAGCCTCGGCCCGCGCCCGCCAAGAAGCCCGCCGAGCCTGCCCCGGACGACGCCAAAACTCGCAACCTGGTCAGCAACCAGGTCTCGGCCCGGCGCCGGGGAACGTACACACACAAGCGCTGAGAAGAGGAAAAGATGACTGGCCGTGACAAATCCGCGTTCGTGACGCTTCTCACGGCCGCAGCGCTCCTGACGGCGCCCGTGACACACGCTGCCCCGCCCCCGTCTAAATGGAGCCACGGGCCTCCGTCCGGGGCGGCTGACTTCCCCATCGGCGTCTGGCTCCAGAGCGCGTCGAACGCGGCGAAATATCGGGCAGCGGGCTTCAACCTCTATGTGGGGCTTTGGAAGGGGCCGACCGAGGAACAATTGGCCGCGCTGAAGGCGGCGCATATGCCGGTCCTCTGTGAGCAGAATGCGGTCGGTCTGGCCCACCTCGCCGACCCCACCATCATCGGCTGGATGCACCAGGATGAGCCGGACAACGCCCAGCCAATCACCGACCCGGTCACCGGCAAAGCGAGCGGCTACGGACCCTGCGTGCCGCCCGCACGCATCGTCGCCGACTACGCCCGCCTGCGCGCCGCCGACCCCACACGCCCCATCTTCTTAAATCTGGGCGAAGGGGTGGCGAACGACCAGTGGGTCGGGCGCGGGTCCGGCGCGTCCCTGGCGGACTACCCCCGATACATCAAAGGCACTGATATCGCTTCCTTCGACGTCTACCCGGTCGCGGGCCTTGGCAAGCCGGACGGCGAGAACTATTTGTGGTACGTCGCCAAAGGCGTCACCCGCTTGACCGGCTGGGCGGCGGGCCGCCAAACGGTCTGGAACTATATCGAGTGTACGCACATCGGCAGCGACCGCCAGCCGACCCCCAGCCAGGTGCGCTCCGAGGTCTGGATGTCCCTCATCCACGGCTCGCGCGGCTTGCTCTACTTCGTCCACGAGTTCCAGCCGAAGTTCAACGAGCACGCCCTTTTGGACGACCCGCCTATGCTGGCCGCCGTCACCGGAATCAACCAGCAGGTCCACACGCTCGCCCCTGTCTTGAACAGCCCCACACTGGCACAGGCTGCTTCGGTGGCCTCGTCCTCCGCGCAGACCCCCATAGACCTGATGGTGAAGCGTCAGGGCAAAGCCACTTATCTGTTCGCCGTCGGGATGCGGAACGGCGCCGCTTCGGGGGCGTTCACCGTGCGCGGCCTGCCCAAGATGGCCCGCGCCGAAGTCATCGGCGAGGCCCGGACGATCACGGTTAAGGGTGGCAAGTTCAGCGACGCCTTCGGGCCGTATGCCGTTCACCTTTACCGAATCCCGCAGTAAAACGCTTGGGTATCGGCCTGGTAGGGGCGCGATTCATCGCGCCCACCGTAAACAAAGCCGTGGATGCCTCAGGTTCCAACCTGTGGCGTCTGCCGGTCCCTTCGCCTCCATCTGACCGAGAGCCGCTTCCACCTCCCGCAGCCTCGCCTCCTGTGCAGGCGATAGCCGCCCATCCACTCCCTCAGCGATATACACTCCGTGTCAGCGCCACGTCGCAGGCCATGGGCGGCTCGCCGCCCGCTTGAAGGCCCGGGTTGCGCTGCATGAGTGCGGCGATGCGCGGGTGCGGCTTGCCGCCCAGGATCAAGCGGCACAAGTGCGTGTTGACTTCTAAAGCGTCGGCGAGGATCTCCTGGCCGTCCCAGGTGATGCCGTCGCCGTGCAGGTCCAGTGACCGAAGCGCCGGGTTCCGGGACAGGGCGGGCGCGAGTGCCGCTGCGCTTGCATTGTCAGGCGCGTTACTGTCCCGCGCCTTTTCAACGGTCGCCGCCCGATGACTTCTCTGGTCCGGGGCTTTTGCGGGCG
>JANOOM010000806.1:0-5523 GCA_031421335.1 Armatimonadota bacterium | reverse complement strand
GCCATTAGTGCAAGCACCGCTTGCACAGTCTCTTCTCGCCACTCAAGATGAGTTCGGACGCCATGCGCCTAGTATAGCAGAAAAAGCAGGCGGCCCCCGAAAATCGGGAGGCCGCCTGTTTTCCTGTGTGCTACTTCGCGTCCGGGTCCGCCACCGGGATCGGCACGTCTGCCGTGGGGGCCTTCAGCTTGGACAGGTCGGGCGACCCGGCACGCTGCCAGGCGGTGAGCCAAAGGGAGCCAAGGTGGGCGGCCGAGGCATTCAGACGGGCCAGCGCGATGGGGCGGGTGATGGCGCTGAAACTCTTCCAGTAGACCGGGTTGTCCGTATAATAGTCCGACGCGGGGCTGCCGTCCCTGGGGAGTGGGCGGTGCGTAAAGGCGTTAGTGCCGCTCGGCAGCGGACCTGTCTCGGGGACGGCTTTGCCACCCATCGTCGCCTGCACACGGGCCTCGATATCGGCCTGCAAGATGGTCGGGGTCAGGTCCAGGCTCTGGCCGGACCAGAGGCGGGCCGCGCCCAGCACGTCGGGGAGGGCTTGGGCCGGCTCGGGGGCGAGGTCTGTCAGCTTGATCGTGTTATGGACCATTTCTTCTTCGAAGCGGGCATGGATGCCGCGCTGGCCGGATAACTGCCCATCATAGTTAACGGCGGAATGGAAGGGGACATGAGCATCGGCGACGTAGTGGCCGAGGACGGCGGCGTCGGCCAGAATGAGGTCGGGGTCACTTCCCTTCATGGCGTCGGACAAGCGGCCCGTCCACAGTTCAATGGTCCAATCCACGGTCCCCTTGCTCTCGACGAGGGCGTGGCCGAACTTGAGGTCGGCGTCGGCCCGCTTGACGGGAAGGTTGAGCAGGGCGAAGTCGGACGGCGTACCGTAGAGGTCCAGATCAATGAAGTGGTGGGGGCCTTCGCCTTCGACGTGCTGCTTGTCCCGCCAGACGTCGGGGTCGCTGCTGTGAGCGGCTAGGAATGCCTGGTTCGCGGTGAAGAACTTGGCGAGCGAGGTGTCCGGCGGCAGCGTCCCGATGGCGGCGCCGTTTGCGTAAGCGTGTCCAGTCCTCCCCCACGCTGAAGCGCGGGACGTCAGGCCGGCGGCCAGGAAGCAGGCCGCCACGGCGGCGATGAGGATCTTTGTCATTCTGGGTCCTTTTCGGAGGATGAGGTATTTTTGGTTCGATCGCGATAAAACGTGCGTTTCCGGGTATAGTAGTGTTATCACCATCCAGGGAGGTTGTTCGAGCGTCCGAGAATCCCATCGTGTTGTCGCCGGTTTTAGGCCGGCTCCCGACCGTCGCGGAGGATGAGATGCACGTTCACCGGCTTTCAGAATTCCATTACGATGCGCCGCTCCCGGAGCGCGGGCCGCCTCGGGCTTGAGATGACACCGCTGGGATTTTCCAGGGGCCTCGTCCAGCCCGGCTCCTAAACGCGGAACGCAATCGGGCGTCCCAGGGGCGAGCGGGATCGGGAAAGACTTCCGGCCCTTTTGGGCCTTTCGCCGTACAAATCCATAGTTCTCCGTGAAGCGGCGCGTCGGGCAACCGATGCGCCGCTTTTTGCCGTCCGGCGGCGTTCGTGGGGGACAAGTATCGGCCACGCCTAGACCACCGTCTGCTTCCAGCGGCCCCACTTGAACAGGGCCAAGGCGGCCAGGCCGCTGAGGACAGTAGAAAGGGACATGCCCCACCACGCGCCGACGGCGCCCAAGTGGAGCGGGTAGATGGCGATCCACGCGACCGGCAGGCGGACCAGCCACATGGTCACGATGCCGGCTAGGGCGGGCGCCTTGGTGTCCCCCGCCCCATTCAGCGCCCCGGTCAGGATCATGCCCAGCGCGAGGAACGGCTCGGACAGGGCGGCGATCCTAAGATAAGCGACGGCGAGCGGTACGACTTTGGGGTCGTGCGTGAAGATGTGCGTGAAGGGCGTCGCGAACGTGAAGAAGACCGCGCCCATGAAGACCATCACGGCCAGCCCTTGCAGCAGGGCCGCCCAAGCCGCCCGCTCGGCCCGGTCGGGCTTGCCCGCGCCCAAGTTCTGACCCGTCAAGGTCGAGGCCGCCATCGAGAAGGCGAAGCCGGGCATGAATGCGATGCTCTCCGATGTCAGCCCGATGGTCAGGGCGGCCACAGCCGCCGTCGCCTGCGGGGAGCGTGCCAGAACGCCCGTGAAGATCATCATGGACAGGACGCGCGACAGGTTCTGGCCCGCGGCGGGCAGGCCGATGTTCAGGATGCGCCGTACCCACTCCATGTCCAAATGCTTCAGCCGGGTCATCAGCCCGCGCACCGGCGAGTCGCGCAGGAACCAGAGATAAAGGAGGGCACCGATGACCTGCGAGGCGATCAGGGCGGTCGCGCCGCCGACCAGGCCCATCCGGGGGAAGCCCAGATTGCCGAAGATCAGGAGCCAGTCGCCGCCAAGGTGGACGATGTTGACGCCGATCATCACGCGCAGCGGCGTCACCGTGTCGCCCAAGCCCCGAAAGACGCTGCTGAGGATCAGCATCAGGAACAGGGCCGGGATGCCCAGGATCGTCACGGTAAGGTACTGGACGCACAAAGCGGCGGCCTGTGGGTTGACCCCCATCCAGCCGACGACCAGAAATCGCAGCGGCCAGACCAGGACCATGCAGGCGAAGGCCGACAGGAACGCGATCCAGACCGACTGGTTGGCGGCCAGCGTGGCCTTATCAGGTTCCTTGGCGCCAGTGAAGCGGGCGATGAGGGCGGACGTGCCGATTGAGATGGACATGCCGACCGAGAACAGCAGGAACATGAACTGGCCGCCGACGCCGACGGCAGCCAAGGCGTTCGAGCCGAGGTGGCCGACGAAGAAGCGGTCGGTGAACGAGTTGAGCGTCTGGAGCAGCATGGTCAGCACGGACGGCCATGCCAGCATCCACACCGCCCGGTGCAGCCCCTGCCTGGTTTCCTCCGGCTCGTTCAGGGCCGGCAGCGGTCCGATCTCGTCTTCTTGATGTTCCGTCGCGCCCTCGCGCCGCGCCCTGACCGCGCTGTCTAGTGCCAAAGTCCCTATCTTTCCATGTGCCGCCTCAGTGCGGGCCGAACCGTCCTTCATTGTACCCGGGAGGCGGGCTGAGGAACGCAGAAGGAACACCAGCGAGGCGGGAAAAGTTCGGCGTTCATTCCTTCGGAGCGGGGGCGGCTTCGGTCTCGGTGTGGTGCTCGACGCGGCTCAGGACGAGGGGCTTGGGGGAGGCGAGCAGGGGGTAACAGGGGGCAGCCGCCGTGCTGGGGGAAACCGGGGTGAGGGTGAGGGTGTCCCCGTCGCAGTGGGCGGTATAGGCCACCGTCTTGTGGAACCAGGGCGCGCTGGCATAGGGGGCCATGGGTACGGAGTGGCCGTCCAGGTTAATGCCCTCGCAGCGGACCGTCAGCAGGCCATTTTTGAGCGTGTAGGTCCCCGCGCCGCCGATCGCCCCGGTGGGGAAAGTAAAGACCGTGCCGGCCACGCCACCGGGCAGGAAGAAAAGGGCGGTGTGTATGGTCCGGCTATAGTCGCGGCCCGAGGCGGCATTCCAGGCGATGTCGCCGCTCCACTTGCCGGCCAGCATGTCCACGTTCTTCACGCGCTTGTCGAAGCCGCCGACCAGGGCAGCCGCGAGCAGGACGGCGGCGCAGAAGGTGACGCCCGCGAGGGCGCGGCCATACCGCGCCAGAAAGGGTTTCAAGAAATTTTTGTTCTCCACTGGTACTGTATCGGTCAATCGCTCGGGGTTTTGGACGGTCATTCTTTAGTCTCTTCAGGCCATCCGCGCCAGTCGCCGACGTAGAGCACTTCTTCTTCCAGAGTTACGCCGAACCGCTCCCGCACGACTTCCTTGACACGGCCCGCAAGGGTACGCAAGTCGGAGGCGGTCGCGCCGTGGGCGTTGACGAGGAAGTTCGCGTGCGTCAGCGACACCTCCGCCCCGCCGACCCGCAGGCCCTTCAGGCCGCAGGCTTCGCTGAGGAAGCCCGCCGGGACGACGCCCGCCGCCTTCATGCCGCTGGGCAGGTGCGGCAGGCTCTCGGCCAATTCTTTGCTGAGGACGTTCTTGAAGAAGGACCCCGCCGAGGGCGCGAAGGGCTGCTTGGCCCGCCGCTGGGCCTGGTACTGCTTGGCGTGGGTTATGATGGCCTCCGGGTCGCCGCGCTCGGTCAGGTGCAGCGCGCAGGACAGGATGACGGCGCGGCCGATTCCCTCCCGGCGCAGGCGACTGTCGCGATACGAAAACTCCATCCACTCGGGGCCGACCGTCTGGTCCCGGCCGTCGGCGAAGACGCGCACCGAGCGCACGAGCGGCCCGATGTTGCCTCGGTAGGCCCCGGCGTTGCTGACCAGCGCCCCACCCACTGTGCCGGGGATGCCGATGGCCCATTCGAGGCCGCCGAACCCGGCCCGCGCGGTCTGCAAAAACAGCGACCCGAACGAGACGCCGCTTTCGGCCCGCGTTTCTTCCCCGACCTCGCACCCCTTGCAGCGGTTCTGAATGACAAGCCCATCGTACCCGGCATCGCTCATCAGCAGGTTGGAGCCGTGCCCGATGAACAGGTATGGGACGTCGTGCCGGGCACAGACGCTCAGGACTCGGGCCAGTGCCTCGACGTCCGAGGCGGCCCAGAACCAGCGGGCCGCCCCGCCGACTTTCAATGTCGTATGCCGCGCCATCGGCTCACCGCATTTGAGCGCGTCGCCCAGTGCGTCCCGCAGGACGAATTCTATTTCTTCCGCCGTCGTGTTCATAGGCAGCCTATAGTGTAACACAAGAGGTGGCAGATTAGCAAGGCGCGAGCGGCTGAAAGCGGAGAAGTCTGGCAACAATGAGGGCAGCAAACTTACCGGCGAACGAGATCGGAGAACGAAAATGAGCGATGAGACAAATGTCGGCGGCCGGCTGGCGCTGCTGGCACCGGATGCATTGGACCTAGTCCAAGGCAAAATACACGCCCGGATGATGGCCGAACAGGTGCCGTGGGCGACCCAGTCCGGGTTCGAGGCCGCCACGGCGGACGGGCGGCTGCTCGGGCCGTTCAACGCCCTGCTCTACGCGCCGGAAACCGGGGAGGCTTATTTAAACTATTTTGTGGCGAAAAAAGAGAATACGACCCTGACCAAGCGGGTCCACGAGATCGTCATCCTGACCGTTGGAGCGACGTGGCACTCCGATTACGAGCTTTATGCCCACTCTGCAGTCGGCAAAAAGGTAGGGCTGCCGGAGCCGGTCATCCAGCTAACAGTGTTATTTTATGAGAGCACACATGCGTCTGCGCCATCAAGAGTTCTTCCAATTCTTCTGGTACAATCTCTTGGTGATTGAACTTGAACTGCTGCACGATCAGATCCGCGCCTGCCGCCGCTGCGAGGCGGACGGATACCCCATCTCGCCCCCGCCGCTCACCTGGGGGCAGGCGCCCGCCCCCTTCCTGCTGGTCGGCCAAGCGCCCGGCCTGAGCGATCTGCGCGGGGAGCGGATGTACCTCGGCCCGGCGGCCCGCAAGCTGATCGGCTGGC
>JANOOM010000805.1:0-4595 GCA_031421335.1 Armatimonadota bacterium | reverse complement strand
GCCGGTGACAAGATAGGGGTTTTTCTTTCGGTTGAACTCTTTGAGGGGAGGCGGTGGACGCCGAATGATTACGAAGAGTGCGTGGCGCGCGGCTACGCTTCTGGCGATCTGCGCGCTGCCTCCGGCTGGAACCGGGACGGGATAAGCGACTTAGAGATCCGGCCGAGCCTCTTGCTGAATATGCTGATCCTCCAGCTCACGGCCATTATCACGACAGGCGCGGCCCTTTGCCCCCGCTGCGGCAGCCCCTCGTCTTCCTATGGCCCCAGCGGCAAGCGGCTTCCCGTGACCAAGACGTATTGCGGGGAAGGGTGCAAGGCGGAAGCGCGTAAAGAGACGAAGCGCAACAGTTGGCATAAAGCCCAACAAAACAGAGCCGGAGCTAACGAATAGCTCCGGCTCTGTGTCTCTTGATTGCGATTGTTTATCCCTGCGCGGCCACGCGCCAGCGGCACACCCGACTACCGTCCGGGGCGGCGGAAACATGGCAGACCATCAGGACGATGTTCGTGCCTGCCGTCGCGGGTCGAGTTTCGGTTGCCATCTGTTCGGTCCTGCCCGTATCCCAAGTTGGGTCGCGTGACACATATCACACCCCATATGTGACGTTTGCCCTCTGTGCCCAGTGCGTTCCCGTCTATACTGCCCCATCACCAGACTAAGCGGGGGTCAACAGTAATGAGGCAGAACATCCAGCAGACTTACCGGCACGTCGTTCAGCAGCACATCGTTCGAGCGCACATCACCCGGCGGGAGCAATTCCCCACTGAGACGGATCAAGACGCGCTCCCTGAGGAGCGGGCGCACCGGCAGGGCGTGGCCTGGGAGGTGGGCGGCGTGCTGGCCCTCCTCGCCGCTGCCGTCGCCTCGGGCATCCTAGCGCAGATCCATCTGGGCTGAGGACACGCGACACGGGATTAGCTGCAAATGCCACTTTCCGGCCAGCCACTCACTCCAACGCAGCCGATACGCCACTCCGATGCACAGTTCAACCCATATACCTGGCGGGAGAAGCCCCAACGGTTCGAGCGCAGGAGATAAACGTCATTTTTGTTCTCCTTTCGCGCTCTATTTTCTCATGCGCCCGGCGACGGTGTGCTGGTAGGCGTCGAAGTTAGCGCGCATCTCGTCCAGGCTGTCGCCGCCGAACTTGAGGCACATTTCTTGGGCCAGCACGAGGGCGACCATGGCCTCGCCGACGACGGCGGCGGCGGGGACGGCGCAGACATCGGAGCGCTCGGCGAAGGCGGGGACGCCCTCTTTAGTCTCGAGGTTGACGGAGGGGAGCTGCTTCATCAGGGTGGCGATGGGCTTCATCACGGCCCGGATGACCAGAGGCTCGCCGTTCGTGATGCCACCCTCCGTACCGCCGGCGTTGTTGGAGCCGCGCCGAAAGCGGGCGTCTTCGCCGCCCGAAACGTCGTCGAAGAAAAAGGGGTCGTGGACTTGGGAGCCGGGGACGTCGGCGGCCCCGAAGCCGATGCCGATCTCGACGCCTTTGATGGCCTGGATCGCCATCAGCGCCTGGGCCAGCTTGCCGTCAATGCGCGTATCCCACTGGGAATACGAGCCTAGCCCGACCGGCAGGTCCAGGACGACGACTTCAAACGTGCCGCCCAGGGTGTCACCCCGGTACTTGGCCTCGTCAATGGCGGCGATGATGCGTCCCTCGGCCTCTTTATCGGCGACGCGGACGGGGCTGTCTTCGGACAGAACGGCGACTTGACGCAGATCAATGTCGTCAGCACTGACTTTGACACCGCCGATGTTGACGACGTGGGAGGCGACCGAAACGCCGAACTCGGCGAGCAGGAGGCGGGCGACCGCGCCGACGGCGACGAGGGTGGCGGTGTTGCGGGCCGAAGACCGCTCCAGGGTGTTCCGCAGATCGTCGTGGCCGTACTTCATCATGCCGGTGTAGTCGGCGTGTCCCGGCCGGGGGACGGTGATGGCGGGCGGGGCTTCTCCCTCGGAAAGCGGCTCGACGGACATTTTGACGGTCCAATTGGCCCAGTCCCGGTTGCGGACGACGAGGGTGATGGGGCTGCCCATGGCCCGACCGAAGCGGACGCCTGACAGGATCTCGGCGGTGTCCGACTCGATCTTCTGGCGGGCACCGCGCCCGTAGCCGCCCTGGCGGCGCTTGAGCTGGAGGTTGATTGGCTCGGCGGTGATCGGCAGCCCGGCAGGGACTCCCTCGATGACGGCGGTGAGGGCGGGGCCGTGGGACTCGCCGGCGGTTAAGAAACGGAACACGGTGGACTCCTGAACTAAGGGTGGACGGGCAGCGAGGCGGGAAGCCTTTGGGCGTGATTATACCCGATACGTCGGGCGGACGGCAGACAGAAAACCAGACAGAAAACCAGACAGAAAAAGAGGGCGGGGAATTCCCCCGCCCTCTCGCGCCGTTTGTGACCGTTTCCGCGCTTATGGGGTGACGGTGACGCTCTGGCCGCCGTTGGCGTTGGCGGTCTCGCTGTCGTTGCTCTCGCCGATGATGGTGGGCGTGACGAAGATCAGCAGCTCACTGTCGTTGATCTGTTTGCTGCGGGTGCGGAAGATGCCGCCGAGAATGGGGATGTCGGCAAGGATCGGGATGCGCTGGGAGGAGGTCGTCTCCTGCTTGCGGACCAGGCCGCCCAGGACCATGGTGTCGCCGCTGCGGACGGTCCGCAGGGTGGTGATGAGCTGCTGGATGGTGGGCGGGATGCCGTTGACGGCAGGCTGGCCGGTGACGTCGGTGATCTGCGGCGACAGGTTCATGGTGATCGAGTCGTCGCTGTTGATGCGCGGCGTGATGGTCAGACCAGTCTGGAGCGTCAGGAAGTTGGCCTGCTGCGCCTGCTGAGTGCCGCCGTTCAGGCCGCCGTTCGAGACGACGGTCTGGGTGAAGAATGGGATCTGCGTGTTGACCTGGATGGTGGCCGTGACGTTGTTGGTGGTCGTGATGAGCGGCGCCTGGACGACCTTGCCTCGAGTGCGGACGAGGGTCTGGAAGAGCTGGGCGACGATGTTGCCCGTCGCGTACTGGAGGAACGTCGGCTGGGCGGCGCTGCTGATGGCGTTCGTGCCCTGGTTGGTGGCGAACTCCAAGCCCGGATATGGGACCAAGTCGAAGTTGATGCCGAGGTTGTCCACGTCCACGACGCTCGCGGTCACGAATTCAACCTTGATCTGGACCTGACGCGGGGCGATATCGAGGATGCGGACGAGGTTTTTGACCGTGTTGTAGCCCTCGACGGTCGCCTGGACCAGCAGGGAGTTGTTGCTTTGCAGGGCGAAGATGCGGGTCACGCCTTCGGGTAGTGCGCCGCCCTGACCCCGGCCGTTTTGGCCCTGGCCGCCCTGGCCGAACTGGCCGCCCTGGCCGAACTGGCCGCCCTGGCCGAACTGGCCGCCTTGACCGAACTGGCCGCCCTGGCCGAACTGACCGCCCTGGCCGAACTGACCGCCCTGGCCGCCTTGACCCCCGAAGGGAAACTGGTTGGCCTGATTGGGCGAGCCGGGTTCGGCGCTGCGGTGGGCAGTGTTGGCATAGTTCGCGCCGGCCGGGCCACTGTTGCCGGTGCCGAGCGGCACGGATGGGTCGCCGCCGTAGCCGTTCCCATTGTTCCCGTAGCCGTTATTCCCGTAGCCGTTGTTTCCATAGCCGTTGTTTCCATAGCCGTTGTTCTGGTAGGACGGACCGCCGCCCTGGAGGAAAGGCTGGGTGGCGGACAGGACGGGCCGCGCGAGCGGCATATCCAGCGGCTTGAAGGGCTGGATCTCGACCAGGTCCTGGTCCCAGCGCATCATCTTGAGGATGTCGGTCGGAACGGCGTGCTGGAGGACGATCGTCTGCCAGTGCAGCGAGCCGGCCGGGTAGCGCGCCTCGGGCCGGATCTCGGCGGGCGCGGACGCGGCGGCAAGCTGGACGGCCGGCGCAGGGGCGGCGGGCGTCTCACCGGCGCCGGCACCGGCGCCATCGGAGGAGAGAGGCTCGAAGACGTAGACGCCGTCTTCGTTCCGGGTGACTCTAGCCCCGGCACTCGTCGCGATGGTGCGGAGCGCCTTGGGGAGCGGCGAGTCGTCCAGGTTGAGGAAGACGTGCTTGTAAGGCTTGTCACCGTCATGGATGACGGCCTCCACGCCGGCCTGGCGCTCCAGCATGGAAACGACTACGTGGAAGTCGGCGTCCGCCACCTGTAGTGTGACCGTCTTGCCGGTGGCCTCGGCGCTGTGTGCGGGCGCGGCGGCGGACGCCAGTCCGCCCAGTGCCAGCAGGCCGCAGGCCGTGGTCAAGCCTGATCGTCTTCGATAAAAACCCATGAGATGTCCTCCTGAACGAAAATTGGAAGCGTTGCGAAGTCGCGCGAAGTCGGTTGCCTCTACGGCGACGCGTAGGGGTCAGACGGGAGATGAGTGCGGGATGGACTGCTGGGTCGAGAGCAGAGTGGAGCGCTTCGTCGTCGCCGCGCAACGCGGGGGGCTTGGTCCCGGCGGCGCTGGTGTGCCGCCGGGACCGGAGAAAAGAAGTGCCGTGAACTTACTGAGCGGCCGGCGTGATGCCGGCAGACATAAGAGGCTAGCCGCCGAAGCCGCTGCTGAAGCCGCCG
>JANOOM010000804.1:0-12005 GCA_031421335.1 Armatimonadota bacterium | reverse complement strand
GTCTGCGGCGTTAATGGGGGGATCGTCCTTCGCTCGGCGCGTCCAGGGGAAAAGGCTCACCGGTTCAGCCCTTGAACTTGTAGCCGATGCCCCGCACCGTCAGCAGCATCTCGGGCTTGGCCGGGACCGACTCCAGCTTCTCGCGCAGCCAGCGGATGTGGACGTCCACGGTCCGGTCATCCACATAGCAGTCCTCCCCCCAGACGCGCGAAAGCAGGGTCTGACGATCGAAGACTCGGCCCCGGTGCGAGGTGAGTAGGGTGAGCAGGTCGAACTCCTTGCGGGATAATGTCAGTGGGCTGCCGTCTTTCAAGATCTCGCGCCGGTCGGCGTTGATCTTCAGGTTGTCCACGCTGTAAGTCTCGTTCCTATCCGCCGTGCCGCTGGCCTCGGCATCGGAGAGCCGGGAACTGCGGCGCAGGTGGGAATGGACGCGCGCCATCAGCTCACGCATGGAGAACGGCTTGACAACGTAGTCGTCCGCGCCGGCGTCGAAGCCGCGCAGGCAGTCGGCTTCGGAGGCGCGGGCGGTGAGCAGCAGGACGGGAAGCGAAGCATTGTGGCGGTGCAAGCGGCGGCACAGGTCCAGGCCACTGCCGGAGGGGAGCATCACGTCCAAGAGGACGAGGTCCGGGCTGCCCGAAAGGAAGCGGTTCATGCACTCGTCGGCGTCGCTCGCCGTCTCGACGCTGAAGCCCTCTTTCTTGAGGTTGTAGGAAATAGCGTCTACGATCGGCTCTTCATCATCCACGACCAAAATCTTTGACACGCGTACCCCCTTAGCGGCTTTCGGCCTTGTGACACACTCTTTTTCACGTCCGCCGACAGTATACCCAAGTTCGCGTCCGATGTCTACGCCGCTTGACAACACCATATTTTAAGGTTACAATACTACAAAAAAGCAGGTAGATCGTGGACAAGCAAACCAAAGAAGCCCTGAAACAAATGCAGGCGGAGATGCGCGCGGAGATGCGTCAGCTGCACGCGCTCGTCAGTGAGCAGCGCGCCGAGCGCAGGCCCGATGTCCCGGCCGACGACCCCGCCCCGCTTGTGAAGGGGAAAGCGGACGGCGTCGTCTGTTACAGCATCAATCGGCCAGCCAATGAGGAGGGTGGTGACGCCTTCAAGACAGGCGCGGTGGCGGTCACGGCGGCCCAGATCGCCAGGACGACGGACGAGGCGGCGGCCCTGCTGGGGTACGCGCTGTCGTCGCCGCAGAAGGTCTCGCTGCTGCGCGCGCTGCTAAATCTAGAGTCGGAGAGTGCGGCGGCTTTGGGGGCGGCGACGAGTCTCAGCACGGGCAGCCTATACCACCATCTGCGGGACCTGATGCATGCGGGGCTGATCGCGCAAGCGGCGCGCAACCAATATCAGATCACGCCACGCGGTCAGCGTGTGCTGCTGCTGCTGCTGGCGCTGGCTTCGGAAGGGTAGGGGAGGAAAATGGCGAAACGATACACTCTGTCGAGTGAGCTGTTGGCCGGAGATCTGCCGGTCCTAGTCGTCGAAAGGGAGGGCCAGGCCCCTGGCGCTCCACTATTAATCGCACTGCACGGGCTGGGCGGCCATAAGGAGCGGATGCTGCCGGGTCTGTATGAGTTCGCGCGGGCCGGCTGCCGGGCCGTGGCTTTGGATCTTCGCTTGCACGGCGAGCGGGCCGAAGCGGGGGTGCGGGAGGCGCGGCTGGGAGCGGACTATCTCGGGACCACGGCGGACATAATCGAAGGAACGGCGCAGGACGTCTCGCGCCTGCTGGACCACTTCGGCGCCGACAAAGCCGCCGTCCACGGCATCTCCCTGGGCGGCTATATCACTTTTGCCGCGCTCGCCTTTGAGCCGCGCTTGTGGGCGGCGAGCGTGGCGATGGGCAGTCCGGACTGGGTCGGCCCGCTGCGCCGGCTCGGGGCGGGGCCGGGGCACCCGGCCTATGACCGGGCGGTCCAGCTGAACCCGCTGGACCTGCTCCCGTTCGTGCTGCCAGTGCGGCCCCTCTTGATGCTGCACGGCGCTCTGGATGAGGTCGTGCCGCCGGACGGTGTCATCGCCCTGGAACAAAGGCTGCGCCCATTGTACGCCGCCCACCCGGAGCGGCTGACCTTGGAGCTTTACCCCGGCCAGGGCCACTCCTACAGCGACGACATGCTGCGCCGCAGCGTGGCATGGGCGAAAAAGTTCCTCGGCGACTCATAACTTTCATGCCCGAGCCGATCCAGGCGCAGGTGGCGGCGAAGGTGCAGCGCGCGCCGGACAAATGGCCGCAGGAGGCGCGCGATAAATACGCCGCCGTGCTGGCGGCCTATGACGGACCGGCGCAGCCATATGGCAAGCAGCTTTACCGCCCGCGCCCCGCCGACTGACGTGGACGCAGGAAAACGGCGGGCTGATGCGAAACTAGGCCACATGACAACCCTAAACGACTGGCCGGTCCTGCGCCGCTATGACCAGGACCACCTCGCCCGGATCGCGCTGCCCCTGGGCGGCATCGGCACCGGGACGGTCTCGCTGGGCGGGCGTGGCGACCTGCGCGACTGGGAGGTGGTCAACCGGCCCGCCAAGGGATTCGCGCCGGACCGCGCGTTCTTCGCCCTGTACGCCCGGCCCGAGGGCGGCGAGGCGGTCACGCGCTGCCTGGAAGGGCCAGTCGAGCCGGCGGCCTACGAGGGCGGCTTCGGCAGCCCCGCACGCAACCACGGCCTGCCGCGTTTCCGGTCCTGCACGTTCGAGGCGGCTTACCCATTCGGCCAGGTCGTTCTTTCGGACCCCGACGTCCCCGTCGCGGTCCGCCTGCAAGCCTTCAACCCCCTGATCCCCGCCGACGCTGACCGTAGCGGCATCCCCGCCGCCGTTCTGCGCTATGTCCTGACCAACACGACGGACACGCGGCTGGACGTTTCGGTCTGCGGCAGTCTGCAAAACTTCATTGGCATGGACGGCACGACGAACGCGCCCAAGCAGAACGTCAACCTGTTCCGGGAGCGGGACGGGCTGGCGGGCGTTTTCCTGCGCTCCGACGGCGTTCCAGTCAATACGGAGCAGTGGGGGACACTGGCGCTGGTGACGGCTGCCGCAAGCGGTGTCACCTGCCGGACCGCCTGGCCCGACCTGAGCTGGGGCGACACATTGCTGGACTTCTGGGACGATCTTTCAGATGACGGCCATCTGGAAGAGCGGGCGGGAGGTGGGGACACGCCCACGGCTTCGCTCGCCACTTTTTTGTCGCTCGCGCCGGGCGAGACGCGCGAAGTGACGTTCCTTCTTGCCTGGCATTTCCCGAACCGCATGATCTGGAACCCTCCCCACGCTGCGCCCGGCGAAGCGTGCTGCGCGGACAACGACTGCGGCGACCCAAACTGGGTGGGCAACCATTACGCCACGGTCTACCGGGACGCGTGGGACGTGGCCGCCCGGACAATGGTTACCCTGCCCCTCTTGGAAGCAGACACGCTGGACTTCGTCCGATCTTTTTGCGACAGCGATCTGCCCGCTGTCGTCAAAGAAGCCGCCCTGTTCAATCTCAGCACGCTGCGGAGTCAGACCTGCTTCCGCATCGCCACGGGCGAGTTCATGGGCTGGGAGGGGTGTGGCGACAAGGCTGGCTGCTGCGAGGGGTCGTGTACGCATGTCTGGAACTACGAGCAGGCGACCGCCTTCCTATTCGGTGGCCTGTCGCGGACGATGCGGGACGTGGAGTTTGGGCACGCCACGCGCCCCGACGGCTTGATGTCCTTCCGTGCCCTCCTGCCGCTGGCGCGTGCGTCGGAGCAGGGCCTGGCCGCCGCCGACGGTCAGATGGGCTGCTTGATGAAGCTGTACCGGGACTGGCAGCTTTCAGGCGACGACGACTGGCTGCGCGCGCTCTGGCCGCACGCGAAGAGGACGCTGGAGTTCTGCTGGATTCCAGGCGGCTGGGACGCGGACAAAGACGGCGTCATGGAGGGCTGCCAGCACAACACGATGGACGTGGAGTATTACGGCCCGAACCCGCAGATGGAAGGCTGGTATCTTGGCGCCCTGCGCGCGACGGAGGAGATGGCACGGCACCTGGACGAAGAAGAGTTCGCGCAGACGTGCCGGAGCCTGTTCGAGCGCGGCAGCCGGTGGACCGACGCACACCTGTTCAACGGCGACTATTATGAGCACGAGGTCCGCCCGATTTCCGACGCCTCAAACATCGCGCCCGGCCTGCGCGTCGGGATGGGCACCGCCGACCTCGCCGAGCCGGAACTTCAGCTTGGCGCGGGCTGCCTCATTGACCAACTGGCCGGTCCGTACATGGCCGCCGTCTGCGGCCTGGGACCGCTGCTGGACTCAGAACACGTTCGCAAGACCTTGCAAAGCCTGATGCGCTGGAACTTCCAGACGAGTATGGGCGGCCACTTCAACCATATGCGGACCTTCGCCTTGGGCGGCGAGGCGGCCATGCTGATGGCGTCCTATCCTAAGGGCCGCCGCCCCAAGCGGCCCTTTCCTTACTACAACGAAGTGATGACGGGCTTTGAATACACGGCCGCCGCCCATATGCTCTATGAGGGCATGACCGAGGAGGGTCTGACAGTCATCGGGGCGATCCGCGGCCGTTATGACGGCCTGAAGCGCAGCCCCTTCGACGAGGCCGAATGCGGCCACCATTATGCCCGCGCTATGGCGAGCTGGGCGGCCGTGCTGGCGCTGACCGGGTTCCATTATTCCGCCGTTTCCGGGGCGCTGACGTTCGCCGCGTCGCTTGTTCCCTGCCGCTGGTTCTGGTCGTCGGGGTCGGCCTGGGGGATGTTCGAGCAGACGCCCGGCGAGCGCGGCACGAAGGTCACGCTGACCGTCACGAAGGGCAGCCTGAGGCTCTGTTCGCTCACCCTAGGCGGCTTTGGGGCGCTGACACTGCCCGAGCCGCAGATGCTTGCTGCGAGCAGCATACAAGAGTATACGATCACAAGACAAGGAAACAGAGCATGACCTCCTCTGGTATCCTCACGTTCCACGAGCGGGCAGTGGGAGTCGTACAGCATGCAGGAAGTCGCGCTGACCCGTGAAGCGACCGAGGCAGAGTGACGACACCCGACGTGCCGCCCCGGTCCAGCACCAGCGGGACTGTTCAACTGGAGCCTCCCACCGTCGCCGGAACCCCTTGTCGCCCAACAAGCCGCACCAGCATAGCCCAACCCATCAGGGGGCTGCCACTTTCAAGACGAGACTGCCGTCCCCGTTCTTCGTCACCGCGGCGGGTACGGTCCGGGATCGCCCGCCGCGCGTCACCGTGACCCGATAATCGCCCAGGAAAGCGCGCGTCTTGAATGCTCCTGCCTTGTCGGTCTTTCCAGACGTGTCGGTCCACCAGTCGTGGAAGACCAGGCGCTCATAAGCTTGGGCGGCCGGGCGCGGCGTCCAGTCCAAGCGGTACATCGCCCCACCTTGCTTGGCGAGCCAGTGGCTGCCTGCCCAAAACCCCCACTGCACGAAGGACGTGACCTGGGGATGGGAGAATACGGCCGTCATGAACTCGTCCTGGTAGCGCCCATGTGCGGTATCATCCTGGACGGCGGCATCATACTCGGTGACCTCCAGGGGCAGATGATAGGTCGCCCAGTGATCCAGGTTGTGGAGCAGGATGGGGGCGGGGACAAGCGGGTTGCCGCCGCCCATGTGGCTCTGGATGCCCAGCACGGCGACGGGCGCGTGCTGTTCATCAATCAGATAGTGCAGGATGCCGTCTACTTGTCGATCGGACTTGCCGAGAGTGCCACCGCCGGTGTCAAAGATGGTGTTGTCGTTGTAGGCCAGCTTGACGTCCGGGTCCGTCTCGTGCGCCCAGACAAATGCTTTGGCGATCAGGTCCTTGCCAGCCTCGTCGTAAACTTCGTGGCTGGTGACGGCCTCGTTGACGACGTCCCAGACGACGACGCGGCCCCGCGTTTTCGCCACGTAATCTAAAATATGGTCGTGGACGGCGGCACGCATCTTCTCGCCACGCAGCGGCTTCACGTCGCTGGGCAGCCACTGGTAGCTCGGCCAGAACAAGTTGTGGCCGCGCACCGGCAGGTCATGGGCGCGGCACCATGTCAGCATCTTATCGGCGGGTATCCACCCCTGGCCGCCGTAAGATCCCCACTTGAGCGTGTTTTCCAGGACGACATAGTTGAAGTCGCGCAGAAGTGTCTTGCGGTAGTTCTCGCCGTCGGGTGAGAGCGCGAACAGAGGCTCCGGCGCGATGGCAGTGCCGAAGCGGAACGCGTGGCGCGTCTGCTTGACGTGGACAAGAGCGCCCACGACTGGCCTGCCCTGGGCATCCACTACCAAGACGCGCAGGCCGCCCATGCGGAAGCGGCGGATGCGGGCATTGGCGGCGGGCCGCCAGGAGTCGTCGTGCGGTTGGCCGCCATACAATTCTCGCCCGATGTCGGCGGGGCGAGGCTGCGGGCTGACGTCGTAGTCTTCCAGGGTGACGCGGGCGATCTCAACGGTCCCGGCCTGCTGGCCCAGAACAAAATGGACGGCGGAGGCCGTCGGCGCATAAGCGGATGCTGTGAAGGTGAAGGCATACTCCTTCCACGCGGGCGTGAGCGCGAGGCTCTGGGCCAGCGCCTTGTCATAGGGCGCGCTGGCTTTCTCGAATACGGCTCGGAGGGGACTGCGCGTGGGGGAGCGGCCCCAGAAGTGCATCCGCAGGACCGCGCCGTCGGCAATGGCAAGAGGGACGGCCTGGGAGAGCTGCAAATCGTAGTCGGGCGAAACCGGCGTCTTGACGACGATGTGCAGGGCGTCCCCGCCGCCGGGCAGTCCCCTTGCGGGGATGGTCGAGAGCGCGGCGTCGCCGGGGTGGGGGAAGGACAGCCTGAACGTGCCGCCCGCCAGCAGGTCATGGCCATCCGACCCAGCCGCCCGCGACATCGGCGCGGCAAGGAGGAGGCACACGATTAGGAGCACACGGAAGGTCATCGGGCGTTCCTACCGAGTGTGGCGGAGGCGGTGACGGATCCGCCCCTAGGCATGAGTATGGCCCCGACGCGGCTGGCCTCGGTCTCGACGATGATCTTGACCTGCGCCGGCGGGTTGCCGTCCTCATCAAAGACGACCAAGCTGTTCTGGCCGGGGACCAGCATTGACTCGGGGAGGTAGATGCTCTCGACGGGCGCCTTTTCCGGGTAGCGGCCCAGGTTGTGGCCGTTGAGCCAGAAGAAGCCGCGCGACAGGCCCGCGAAGGTGGCGCGCAGGATCGGGTGCGGTCCTCCGGCGGTCGGGGGAGTAGCGGCAAAGGTGGCGCGGTAGAACGCCGGGGCGTCCTCGCCCGCCCCGGCGGCCAGTGGCGCCCAGACGGAGGCAGTGGCGGCTGGGGGGACAACGCCGCCGCGCATCTTCCAGCCGTGGACGGCGATACCGTCGGTGATGCCGCCGGTGAGCTTGATGTCGCCGAGCAGGCCGCCCGCGCCCGCCGTGTTCTGGACCGCGACGGCCAGCACGTTCGGGCCGCCCTCCTGCCAGCCGTCGTCCAGGGAGATATCTGCCCCGGCGTTGACGCCGACGTTGTCGGCGATCTTTTTGCCGTTCAGGTAAACAGTACCGGTGTCGTCAATGGAGTTGAAGTGGATGCGCCGGTGTGGGCCGGGGACGGCAGGCAGGACAGTGCGGAACCAGGCCCAGCCGATGCGGCCGTTGAAAACGTCCGTCGTGGTGGAAGCGTCGTGCCAGGTCGCGCCAGTCGTGACGAGTCCAGGCGCGGCGAGCTGCGCGGCGTCGCCGGGCGCTTTGTCATCGGCCTGCCAGAGGAAAGCAGTGACGGGCACTGCTTTCGGGGTCGCCGTCGTCAGACTGACCGTGCCGGCGATGCCCTTGGCATCAATCTCGTCAATTGGCCCGTAGTAGTTGAACAGCTTGTTGCGCCCATAGTGCGCCGTCAGGAAGGCCAGCGTGTTCGTGCCGGCCTTCAAGTGGACCGAGAGGTCACGCGGGGCGGCCGTCTTGTAGCGCGTCTGGACGTCGCTGCTGTCTTCACGCTTGCCGTTGACGAAGCAGGTCAGCCAGTCCCCGACGTCGCTGATGCTGACCTGATAGACGCCCGCCGTCGGCGCGCTCAGAGTCGTCCGATACCAGGCGTAAGCGCTGAAATCACCGTCCGCGCCCATCGGGAGCGGCTCGGCGCTGCTTTTCCAGTCGGCGTCATTGAAGCCGGGCTGGGCGGGCTGGGTCAGGGCGTCCGCCGACCAGGGGCCGAGGGTCGGTGCGGACGCGAGGGCCGCATTCGGGGCCGCATACGGGGCCGCATTCGGGACTGTGACCGGCGCGAGCGCGGTGGGCGCGTCGAGCGAGGCTGTGTAAAGCAGCTGGGGCAGGGCGGGGAACTGCGCCGCTCCCAGCCCGCGCTGCTCGGTGCTCAGGCGCGGCACGCCGCCGCTCTTCTGCACCTCACCGACGTAGTCGGGGCCGCAGGCGATCAGGCCGCCGTCGAGGAACCAGGTGCGGTCGGCCATGGCTGCGCTCATGGTCAAGATGCGGACGGTGTGGCTGCCGACTTGAAAGGCGCTGACGAGTGGAGCGGCGGCGGGGACGCGTGCCTTGAGGACGACGAGCGTAGGTATCACGGTCAACGCTGAATTGCCCGCGCTCGCCCCGGCAGTCTTCGCGCCCGCTGCGGCGAAGTGCAGCTCGACCGGCTCGCCGGGGACGCCGTAGACGACCAGGGTGGTCATGTCCCCAAGGGTCGTCATCCCAAGCAGGCGGGCGGCGGCCAGTTGCAGGTTCACATTGGGCGCCAGGGGATAGCCCTTGATGACCGGCATGATCTCATCCGGGGCGAGAGTGATGGGTCCCGCGCTTGGGAACAACCCCACCGCCGTTTTGATCTGGGTCTTGACCGGGCCGCCGTCGTGGTTGTCCAGGAACAAGATCTCGCCTGATGCCCCTTTGCGGTTCGTGATCTGGACCCCGCCGGTCGCTTGGCTGCCGTCGCCGCCGCTCTCAGCGAGCGAGTTGGACAGGACGGCCGGGAAAGACGTCGCGAACATCGCGGCCCGCTTGCAGTAGTAGTAGGCGTCCCGCAGGTCGCCGACCTGGCCGATGGGCGAGCCGAAGTCATACGAGGAGGCCTGCTGGTCGTTGTTCCACGTCTCGAAGTCGGTGCCGCCGGCCATGGTGTAGTGCGTGTAGCCGCCGCCGCCGTAGGCGATCACCTTCCAGGTCGCCCGCTCCAGCTTCTTCGCCCGCTCCTCATCCATCCCATACCGGGCCACCCATCCCGTCCAAAACTCCGTGGAGTACCAGGGGCTGCTGCGCTGGGAAATATCCATGGGGTCGTCCCCAGCGGGGTCGTCGCTGTGGTTCAAGCCGCTGAAGAACAGGGGCACTTCCAGGCCGGCCTTGCGCGCGTTGTCGTAAAAACGCTTATAGTAGGCATCATGGATGTCGGTCCCGCCGCCCGGCCCGCCGGGGTCGCCCGAGAAGACGTGCTCATTTTCAAGCTGGACCATCAAGATCGCACCGCCGTGATTGATCTGGTTGGCCACCAAGATCGGGTACAGCCGCGCAAAGTAGGGGTCCACAGCGTTATAAAAGGGCTGATTGTCGGTCATGGGGCGGAGGCCCGGCTTGAAGCGCAGCCAGACGGGCAGGCCGCCGGTGTCCCACTCGGCGTTGACATACGGCCCCATGCGGATGATGGCGTACATGTTCAGCGAATGGACCAGCTTCAGGAAGGCGTCCAGGTCCTTCTCGCCCGTGAAGTCGAATTCGCCCTCGCGCGGCTCGTGGTAGTTCCAGAAGGCATAAGTCTGGACTGTGTTGTAGCCGGTCCGCTTGATCCGCAGCAACCGGTCGCGCCACATGGCGCGCGGCGTCCGGGGGTACTGAAGCTCGCCCGCGACGATGAACGCCCGTTTGCCGTTGATCAAAAACCCCTTGCCGTCGAAGTTGATATAAGGCTTCGCGGTGGGGAGGGCCGGGAAGATGCTGTCATTGCCGTTCGGCCAGCCGGAAGCCTGGGCGCGGCCGGGCAGCAGGCAGCAGGCGAGCGCGAACAAGAGGGGTAAGGAGCGGAGGAAGGGTTTCATAGGTGGTTCTCGGGTGACGTGTTCGGGAGCATTGCGATGATAGAGATTATAGCAAGCGCGCGTTCGGGTGTCAAGCGGGAAAGCAAAACGCCGCGCCTTCCGTATGGGAAGGCGCGGCGTATGGGTGGGGAGCAGATCAGTGGTCGAACATGACGGGATGGCCGGTCTTGGCCGACTCGTAGATGGCTTCCAGGATCTCCGAGACGACGAGGGCCTGCTCCGGTAGGACGACCGGGTCAGTGTCGTTGCGGACGGCATTGATCCAGGACCGGGCTTCTTCCAGGGCCAGGTCCGTGCCCGCCGAGTCGAAGTAGGCGACGCCGCCGCCGCCGGTCTGAATGTTCTGGACGTACATCGAGCCGTTGTTCTCGCCGTTGATCCGCAGGCCGTTCTTCATGTCCGCGCCGGCCTTTGTGCCGGCCAGGGTGCAGTTCGCCTCGGTCGTTTCCAGCAGGTTGATAGCCCACGAAGACTCCAAGATGATGGTGGCGCCGTTCTTCATGGTGATGAAGCCGAAGGCCGAGTCTTCCACGGTGAACTTCGTGGGGTCCCACGGCCCCCAGGCGTTCGCCGCCCCTTCGTTGTCGCCGAGCTTGCGGTAGACGTTGCCGACGACCGACTTAGGCTCGTAGTTGTTCATCATCCAGAGGGTCAAGTCGAGCGCGTGCGTCCCGATGTCAATGAGCGGGCCGCCACCCTGCTTTTCGGCGTCCAGGAAGACGCCCCAGGTCGGCACGGCGCGGCGGCGCAAGGCGTTGGCGCGGGCGAAGTAGATTTCGCCCAAGTCCCCAGCCATGCAGATCTTCTTGAGGTACTGGCTTTCGGCGGACTGCCGGGTCTGGTAGCCGATGGAGAGCTTCTTGCCGGTGCGGCGGGCGGCCTCCAGCATGCGGCGGGCGTCGGCGGCTTTCTTCGCCATCGGCTTCTCACACATGACGTGCTTACCGGCTTCGAGGGCGGCGATGGTGATCTCGGCGTGCGAGTCGTTCGGGGTCAGGACATGGACGATGTCAATGGTGGGGTCTTTGAGCAGGGCGTGGTAGTCGGTGTAGACCTTGGCGTCGGCGGTGCCGAAGTGCTTGGCCGCCGCCTGGGCTTTGGCCTCTTCGATATCGCAGAACGCGGTCATCTCGACGCCGCTCAGCTTTGCCAAGGCGGGCATGTGTTTGCCGCCCGCGATGCCGCCGGTGCCGATGATGCCGACGAGTAGGGTTTCTTTCATAGAACGGAATAGCCTCCAGAAAATGGTTCTGGTCGCTTTATTCCCCCTGGGCTTCGGAATGTCCTGCTTCACGGCAGAAAAATTGGGCGCCGTTTGACAAGCGCCGTGCGCCAGGCTCTAACGCTGCCAGGAAAGCCCTGCCTCTTCGTCCGACAGAAAAGGGCTGCCCGGCCCCCGCTTCACTCCGCTGCGGAGGCTTTGCGACCAGGAGTTGATGCCTTGGAAGGGTTGAGGCGGGCGAGGTTCACGCAGACCTCCTATCCAGGTCAGGCTGAGGCAGGATGCCGCAAGCCCCAGAACCAGAACCCCCGTCAGCCGATCCTCTTCCTGCCATTCCAGGCTTAGAGAGTGTATAAAAAGCAGATCCGGCGATTGAAATCGCGGCAACAAAAGCACGAAGTCTGCCTTCGCAGACTGGGACCCATTCCAAATGGCTGTCTGAACCGGCGAAGGCCGGTTTTGTGCTTTTGTCGCTGCGGTTTCAACCGCCGGGTCTGCTTTTCATACACTCTCTTAACACGAAACATGGTATTCTGGAAGGGAGCCGAACGTAGTGTCCCTACGCGGTCACACCAAACAGGAAGGTTCTCCTATGTTCCACTTCACTTCTTTTCCTCACCACCGACTGTTTGCGGCGGCTCTCGGCTGCCTCGCGGCGGCCGCACTCCCTCTGCCCGCCGCCTGCGGCGGTGCGCCCACCGACGGCGCCACAGCCTACACCATCACCGACCTCGGCACACTGCCGGGAG
>JANOOM010000803.1:0-2126 GCA_031421335.1 Armatimonadota bacterium | reverse complement strand
CCCGCCCGCGCCGGCCGATCTCTTTCCGCAGGCCGTCGTCGGCGAGCAGCCGGAGGCAGACTTCGGCGCACTCGGCGGCGTCCGACCAGAAGACGGCTTCCTCGCCCTCGCGGTAAAGGAACTGGTGCTCCGACGTCCGCTCCGCGCAGAAGACGGCCCCTAGGGACGGCACTTCCAGGCTCCGCGTCGTGTGCAGATCCCGGTTGGCCTTGGACAGCAGGCCGATGGCGACCTTGCCGCACTGGAGCGCCCGCGCGTAGTTCTCCGGGGCGGTAAGGTCCGGGCCTCTCCAGACCGGCTCCAGCAGGGGCCACTCCTTCGCCCGCTGCCAGGCGTTGCCGTAGATCGTCAGCGGGACGCCGCGCTGGAGCAGGTCGGCCATGAACGGGCCGCGCCCTGGGAAGTGGGTGCCGACGAAGACGACCTCGCTGTCCCAGCGCGCGTGGTCGGCGTCCGTCAGGGCGCGCGGCGCGTGGGCGACCTCGTCGGCACTGCGGTAGACGCGCAGGACCTTCTTCGCCCCCAGCGCGTTCGCCTCGGCGACGTTCTCCTCGCGCACCACCGCGACCAGATCATAGGTCGGGACGGCCTTTTTATACAGGGACCAGGCGAACCGGTCGCGCCTGCCGTAAGGATCGTCCACATTGTAGTTGACGACCGGGCCATGGTGGCGCTGGAGTTCGCGGACCAGGATCGGGCCGACGTTGCGGCCGCCGTCCACCCAGGTCAGGTCGAACTTGACTCCCCCCTGGGCCTCCAGAACCGCGAGGATCTGGGCCGCGACGGTCTTCTCGGCGAGCAGGCCGCCGGTCTCCCAGTGCAGCCGCGCCCTCAGCCGGCCCGCGGGGACCATCCGGTCCGGGTCCACCTGATGGACCGCGTGCCCCAGCCGCCGCAGGGCGTCCGCCCGATGTCCCGCAGTCCCGGTGGCCGGCCCAAGGTACAAGATGTTCATGCTTCAGACCTGGGTGAACTCGAAGTCGCGGATCAGCTCGAACTGTTTGGCCCAGCCCATCTTGTATTCCCGCGTGTGGGACACGTTTTCCAGGTAATCGGTTCCAACGATGTTGTCAACGAACGCCGCGTCGAACGCCTCGGGGGCGATGAAAAAAGCGTTGATGCCGCGCAGGTCAACGGTCACGAACCGGTAGCCGGCGTCCGCAAACAGCTTGCGCCAGGCGGCGAGGGAGCAGCCGTAGTAGATGCTCTTCCCGTAGTCGTTGTTCACGCGGAAATCGTCGCTGTATTTCACGGTCAGGCTCTGGTCCGGGCCGAAAGCGGAGTTGTATTCCACGACGAAGATCTTCGGGTGGAAGCCCGCTTCCAGGACCATCTTGGCGATGTAATAGTCAATGCTGTCTATGTCGAGCGAGAACACATCGGGATCTTTGTAGACGGCGAGGTCCGTGAGCTGCGGCAGGGTCTTCGAGTTGACGAACATGGAGACGTATTCGACGCCGTAGTTGTGGGGGCAGACGAGGTACTTCCCCCAGGCGGCCGTTGCCGGGTCCCCCTCGATCATCAGGCCGCTGTACTTGGAAGCGAGGGCGAGCCAGGAGGAGTTGTTTTCCATCCCGTCGGAGGCGCCGATCTCGATGAAGTAGCGGTTGCGGGCGCGCATCTGGTTCGTGAGGACGTCAAGGATGCCGTCCTCGCCGTTCTGGCTGAATCCGGAAAATTCCCACGTCTCGGGCCGGGTCAGGTCGATACGGCGCAGGGAACTCGTGGCGGCGCCGCGCGACAGGGCCATGTTCATGCGCCCCATGGCGCGCAGACCGTTGAGGTAGTTTGATAGCTTCTTGAGCATCGGATTTTGGATCATCGGTTCTCTTTATCTCCCACGGGGGGTTCAGGGCGTAGGAGAATCTCCTTCCACCAGCGCCGCGAATTTCACCGGCCCTGATACTTTGTTCGTGATGTACCGGCGGACCTGGTCGGTGTTGGCCTCCGTGAGCCGCCAGACGAGGTAAACATAGACGAGCGTGGCCGAGACCACTACGAGGCCCAGGCCGAGGTGGGGGGCCGTCGGCTGCCACAGCGCCCTTGGCCCGATGACGAAGGCGGTCACGAAGAACAGGAACGGCATGTGTACAAGGTAAAGCGTGTAGGAGACGCCGGACAAGAAG
>JANOOM010000802.1:0-9662 GCA_031421335.1 Armatimonadota bacterium | reverse complement strand
GGTCAGCCTGACCTGGGCCGGAACTGCTTTGCCGGTCTGGTGGTTCAAGACGATGGCGCGCAGCGAAACAGGCTCGCCACGCTGCCAGGAATTCTGGCCCAGGACGCGCGTTTCGAGCGGCGAGACGAGGGACCGGGCGGTGGGCCGAGGCAGGCGTGGGCAGGGCGGCGAGGAAGCAAAGGATAGCGAGGGCGCGTTTCATAGCGGACGGCCTCCTAAAAGTTTCCCTGATAGATTTGCGCGTTTGCTCTCCCTTTCAATCTGTGTTATACTGTGCTATCAAAGATGATTACTCTAATTAGCAAGGACCGGACCCGCCCGGCACCGAAGATGACGGACACGACGGACTCCGCCCGCGCCGCGCGCCTGCTGGCGCGGTGGGGCGGGGCGCCGCTGTCCTTTTTCGCCCTGCTGCCCGACAAGCGCTTTTTGTTCGGCGCGGACGGCGGGCTGGAATGGGCCGTCGCCTTCCGCGTCGTCGGCCGCCACGCGCTGGCCCTGGGCGACCCGCTCGGCGACCCCAAGGCGGTCCATGAAGCCACCGCCGGGTTTCTCGCCCTGTGCCGGCGGCGGGGCTGGCGGCCGTCGTTCTACCAGGTGACGGCCGCCCATCTCGGCGCCTACCGGGCGGCGGGCCTGCGGGCCATCAAGGTGGGCGAGAACGCCCAGATCTGCCTGGCGGACTTCTCGCTTGCCGGCAAGAAGTTCAAGAACCTCCGCAACGACATGCGACGCGTCGAGAAATCGGGCGTCGCCCTGGAAGTCTACGGGCCGGACGCTCCCCCCGACGCGCAGACGGTCGCCGCCCTGGAAGACATCTCGGAAGGCTGGCGGCGGGCACACCGGGCCAAGGAAGGCGGGTTCGCCATGGGCGGCTTCGTGCCCGGCGGCGCCCTGTTCCACGCATCCCGGTTCTTCGTCGCCCGCGAGGCGGAGACCGGCCGGGTGCTGGCCTTCGCGACGTTCGTCCCGGCCTTTGGGGCCGGCGAGGTCTCGGGCTGGACCCTGGACTTGATGCGCCGCCGCCCGGACGCCCAGCACGGCGTCATGGATTTCCTGATCGTTTCCGCCGCCCAGGCGTTCGCCGAGGAGGGCGCAGAACTGGCGAGTTTGGGCCTGTCGCCACTGGCGGGTGAAGATGAAGCCGCCGAGTCCGCCGCCACCTCCTACGTCCGCCGGTTCCTGTTCACGCGCTTGAACCGCGTTTACAACTTTCAGGGCCTGCACACCTTCAAGTCTAAGTTCGCGACGAGTTGGGAACCGCGCTACCTCGTTTCCCCGCCCGGCCTGGGGCTTGCCGCCACGGCGGGCGCCATCCTGAAGGCGCACCTGTCGGCAGGGGACGCGCCCGCGCCGCTGCCCACACGGGCCTGGCGATCGGGCTACCGCCGCGTGGTGATGGCGCTGGTCCTGCTGCTGCTCCTGGTGTTCACGCCATTCGAGAAGACATTAGCGAAGCGCGCCTCCGTGCTGCCCCGCCAGGTCGCCAAGTCCTGGGGGCATCATTCGCCGTACTGGCACACGGGCCGCTGGGACACCCGCTACTGGGACAAAGTCCTGCCCCGAATGGGCCACCACACCCGGCGCGCGTCGGGGCGTGAGATGCGCGCCCACATCGCGTGACGCCGGCCCTTCTTTCCCACCGATGCCGCTGAAGAAGCCGAAGAAGCCGCCGAAGAAGCCGCCGAAGAAGGAGCCGCCGAAGAAGCCGCCGAAGAAGGAGGGCGCGATAAATCGCGCCCCTACACCATGCCCACCCTCAACCGCCCCCGGCTTGTGCCGCTCCTCGCCCTTCTTTCTCTGCTTGCCGCCAGCGCCCGCGCCGAGACGCTTTACGTCGCGCCCAGTGGCAGCGATCACGCGTCGGGCCGGGCCGACAAACCACTGGCCTCGCTCGCCGGGGCGCGGGACGCCCTGCGGCGGATGCGGGCGAACGGCAGCGGGCGCGGGCCTGTCCACGTCGTCGTCGCGGGCGGCACTTATTCCCTCACAGACCCCTTCGTACTGACGCCGGACGACGGCGGGACGCCCGATGCGCCGGTCGTCTATGAGGCAGCCGCCCATGCCAAACCCGTTTTCAGCGCGGGGCGGGCCATCACCGGCTTCCATCGCCGCCCGGACGGCCTCTGGGTGACACGCCTCCCCGACAAAGGATATTTCGAGCAGATGTGGGTGAACGGTCGGCGGGCGGCGCGTGCCGGCACACCCGAAGGCACTTATCTCTACACACGGGCCAGAGTCGGGGCGGCGGTTGGCCCGCAAATGGGGCAGCAGACAGATTTGTCCCGCCGCGCCTTCATCGCCCGGCCCGGAGACCTCCGTCCGCTCCTCGGGTTGTCAGCCGCCGAGATGCATGACGTCACCGTCGTCGTCTACCACTCGTGGGAGGTCTCGCTGCTACGGGTGTCCGCCGTGGACCCCCAGACGGGTACGCTCATCACGACCGGGCCGGCCGCCTGGCCGTTCATGCAGTGGGACCTCGCCCAGCGCTACCGACTGGAAAATTACCGGGCCGGCCTGGACAAGCCGGGCGAGTGGTTCCTGGGCCGCGACGGTGTGCTCCTGTACAAGCCCCGACCCGGCGAGGACCTCAAAACGGCCTCCGTCGTGGCCCCGGTCGGGGAACAGTTCGTGCGGATGGAAGGGACGGCAACGCGCAAAGTCACCGACGTTTCGTTCCGGGGTCTGACCTTTTCGCATGCCGGCTATACCCTGCCACCCGAGGGCCAGAGCGACGGGCAGGCCGCCGTCAGCATCCCCGCCGTCTTCCAGGCGGATGACGCCGCCCGCGTCACGCTCGAAGACTGCGAGATCGCCCACACCGGCCTGTACGGCGTCTGGTTCCGGCGCGGGTGTACGGACTGCCGCGTCACTCACACCTATTTGCACGATTTGGGCGCGGGCGGGGTGCGGATCGGCGAAACTGAGATTCGCCCGGACGGACCCGAGCGGACGGCCCGGAACACCGTGGATGATGACATCATCCGAAGTGACGGCCGCCTTTTCCCCGGCGCCATCGGCGTCTGGATTGGGCAGAGCGGCGACAACCACGTCACGCACAACGACATCAGCGACACCCGCTATTCGGGCGTCTCGGTGGGCTGGACCTGGGGCTACGGGCCGAGCCTTGCCGTCCGGAACCACATTGACTTCAACCGAATCCATCACATCGGGTCGGGCGTCCTGAGCGATATGGGCGGCGTTTACACCTTGGGTATCTCGGACGGCACGACCGTCAGCGGCAACGTCATCCACGACGTTTACTCGTACAACAGCACTGGGCCGGGCGGCTGGGGGCTGTACAACGACGAGGGCAGCAGCGGCATCACATTAGAAAATAATCTTGTCTACGGTGTCCAGACCGGCATGTACCACCAGCACTACGGCGAGCGTAACTTGATCCAGAACAACATTTTCGCGTTCAGCCTCGGCGGCCAGCTCCAGCGCTCGCGCGTCGAGGCCCGGCCCGCCTTTACCTTCCGCCGCAACATCGTCGTTTGGAACCAGGGGACACTGCTGAACGGGTCCTGGCAGCCGAACACCACTTTGGACCACAACCTGTACTGGGACATGGCGGCCCGGCCGGTCACATTTGAAGGCAAGACATTAGCCCAGTGGCAGGCGGCGGGCAAGGACGACGGCTCCCTCGTCGCCAATCCCGGCTTCGTCGCCCCGCTGAAGCACGACTTCGCCTTCAAGCCCAATGCCCTTCGGCCCGGCTCGCCCGCCGCCCGCATCGGATTCAAGCCCTTCACCACTCAGGGGGCGGGCGTCTACGGCGACGCCGCCTGGGTACACTTGGCCCGCGACTACGCTTACGCGCCCCTCGTGCGCGCGGCTGGCCCGCCCGCCGCCCCGCCGCTCGTCTTCCGCCAAGACTTCGAGGACGTGCCGGTCGGCGCGGCCTGCCCGGACGCCCAGACGAACGGCGAAAGCGGCGGCGCTTCCATTCGCGTCACCGACGAAACGGCCGCGTCCGGGCATCGCTCCCTCAAGTTCACGGACGCGCCGGGCATGGCGAACTCCTACGACCCGCACCTCGTTTTCAACGTGAACCACACATCGGGCGTCTCGACTTTGGACTTCGCCTTGCGCGCCGAACCGGGTGCGGAGATCACCCACGAGTGGCGCGACTGGGCGAACGGGCCGTACAAGACCGGCCCGAGTTTCGCCGTCAAAGGCGGTCAACTGCTGCTCGCGGACAAGCCCGTGATGGCGATTCCCACCGGCGCCTGGGTCCACTACCGCGTCCAAGCGGCGACCGGCAAGGGAGCGGCGGGCAAGTGGTCACTGACCGTCACTTTGCCCGGCTCGCCCGTGCGCCGCTTCGACGGCCTGCCGAACGGCAGCCCCGACTTTCACGCCCTGACCTGGATCGGCTTCATCAGCGACGCGACCACCAAGACTGTCTTCTTTCTCGACGATGTGGCCCTGTCTCGCAAGCCGTAAAGCTGGGTAAAAGTCACCACCTATCATAGTGGAGGATCACCCATGCCCGAAATCCAGACCGAGACTGTTCAGTTGTCCGTTTCCGACGGCACCACCATGCCTGCCTATGTCGCCCGGCCCGCCTCGGGCGCCGCGAAGGCGGGCCTGCTCGTCTTCCAAGAAGCGTTCGGCGTCAACGCCCACATCCGCGACCTGACCGAGCGGTTCGCCCGCGAGGGCTACACCGCCATCGCCCCGGCCCTGTTCCACCGCACCGACGGCCAATTTGAGGGGGTCTACACCGACTTCGGGGCGGCCATGCCGCACATGCAGGCGCTGACTGACGCGGGCCAGAGCGCGGACATCCGGGCCGCCTATCATTGGCTGAAGTCCGAGCAAGGCGGTGCGGCTCGGGCCGTCGGCTCGACCGGGTACTGCATGGGCGGGCGCGCGTCCTTCCTCGCCGACACCCTCCTACCCCTCCAGGCGTCCGTTTCCTACTACGGCGGCGGCATTACGGGCAATCCCATGCCCATGTTCCCGGACCTCCTGAGCCACGCTTCCGACCTGCACGCCCCCATCCTGCTGTTCTGGGGCGGCAAAGACGCGCACATCGGCCCCGACGCGATCCGCGCCGTGGAGGACGCCCTGAAGGCGGCCGGCAAGCCTTACGCGCAGGTGGTGTTCTCTGAGGCCGACCACGGCTTCTTCTGCGACGCCCGCGCTTCTTACGATCCGCAATCCGCCGCGCTGGCCTGGCCCCTGACGCTGGCCTTCTTTGAGACCCACCTGACCGCCTGAGGAGGCCCTGCCATGCCCGAGAACACTTCTCCCGTCCGCGAAGGCAGGCTGCCCTTTCGCGGTTTCACCGACTGGTACAAGGTCGTCGGCGGGCCGGCCGAGCCGGGCAAGTTCCCAGTCCTCGTCCTGCACGGCGGGCCGGGGGCGGCCCACGACTATCTGGAGCCGATCGGCGCCCTAGCGGCCACCGGCCGGCCGGTCATCTTCTATGACCAGCTCGGCTGCGGCCTTTCCGACCGACCGCACGACCCTTCCCTCTGGGAAGTGGGGCTGTTCGTCGAGGAGGTTACGGCCGTCCGTCAGGCCCTGGGCCTGGACCGCCTGCACATTTTAGGCCAGTCCTGGGGCGGGATGCTGGGGATGCAGTACGCCCTCACCAACCCCGAGGGCCTGGAGAGCCTGATCGTCGCCGACTCGCCGGCCAGCATGACCTTGTGGGTCTCCGAGGCGAACCGCCTGCGCGCCGACCTCCCCCCCGCTGTCCAGGCCACGCTGCTCCAGCACGAGGCGGATGGGACGACCGGCACGAAGGAGTATCAAGACGCCGTCGCCATCTACAACGCCCGCCACCTCTGCCGCGTTGCCCCCATGCCCGACTACGTCAAGCGCTCCTTCGACCAGATCGAGGCCGACCCCGAAGTTTATCACACCATGAACGGCCCGAGTGAGTTCCACGTCATCGGCAAGCTGAAGACCTGGGACATCACGGACCGCCTGGGCGAGATCACCACGCCGACCCTGGTCCTCTCGGGGCGCTATGATGAGGCGACCCCACTGATCGCCGAGACCATCCAGCGCGGCATCCCCGGTGCGGAGTGGGTGCTGTTCGAGGAAAGCTCACACATGCCGCATGTGGAGGAGACCGCGCGCTATTTACAGGTCGTGGACGAGTTCCTGACGCGCATCGAGCGGGCGGCTTGATGCGGCTCGGGCGTAGGGGCGCGATTTATCGCGCCCTCTTGGTCCCTCCGCGCCCTGCCCGGCGCTCGGAACCGGCCCCTCAGGGGCCGGTTCCCGAACAGGAGGGCGCGATAAATCGCGCCCCTACTCCACCCGCCGCTCCCCCGCCCCGACCACCACGCCCCGCCGCAGCAAATACGGCTTGTCGCCGAAGTTGACCGTGACCACGACGCCCGAGGCCCAGCGCGTCTGCTGGACGGTGTGGTCGGGCGTCAGGAAGAGGTGCGAGAGCATCTCGTCGTAGCCCAGGCGGCGGACCAGAGGGCAGACCGTCTTGTAGGTGCGGACGAAGTGGGCTTTGTTTTTCTCCCATACCGACTTGTCGAACAGGAACAGCGGGGGCGTAGCGTAGAGGCCATTGAACAGGTCGCGCTTGTCCCAGGCTTCCGGCTCCTTATTGGTCGAGTCGCCCCAGTACCAGTCGGCGACGACGCAGTCGTGGTAGACAAGCTCCCACAGGGGGATGCGGTAGAAGGGGCCGATCTGGAACTTCACGAAGTCCGGCGTCGGCGTTTTGTAGTCCATCAGGTCGCGGCCCGAGTCGGGCAGGCGGTAAGGGGCCAGACTCATCATGCCCTCGTAATAATCCACGAACGGGACGGAGGGGTCAATGCCGGTCTCCGTGCCGACGACGAGCTTCTCCCGGCGCGAGCAGAAGTCCAGCAGGGCCATCTTGTAGTGCCGGTCTTGGGAGCGCGTCAGCGGGTGGAGGGGATTATAGTCCTCGCGCCACGGCGAGGCCGTCGTCGTGTCCAGGAACCGGCAGGCTAGTGGCGTCTTCTTGAGGTCGGCGGGGATCATTGCTTTGGCCCGCGCCAGCCCGCGCGCCGAGTTGATGACGCCCCCTTGGAAGACAAGCTGCGACCCGTCGGGCCGCTTGCGGATGTCCGCCCAGCCCTTCATCCAGTCGCCGTTGGGCAGATGGACCAGGTCTTGGGGCCAGCCGGCGTGACTCAGCCAGGGGGGCGCGTCCGGATCCGGCGGATAGACGTCCTGGTAGATGTCGTAGCGGCTGGTCAAATAGCCCAAAGCGTTGATGGCGGCGATTTCCTGGGGCGACCCGGCATTCGACCACAGCACGCGGCCCATCCCCAATCCTTTCATTTCGCGGCACAGGGCGACGCGGTTATCGTCCCAGGTCCAGACGTTGACCGCGCCGACCAGCTTGTCCACGTTCGGGTTCTCGGCCCGCTTCTGCGAGAGTGTCTTGAAGAGGCCAATGCTTTTGGCGTAAAGGCGGTAGCGCTTGGCCTGGGCCACATAGCCGCCCCGGGCGAGGAAGATGTAGGTGAGGGACCGGGCATAGCCGAACCGGCCCCGCGTCGCCTCCCATGCCCATTGCGCGAATAGGTCCCCGCCGCTGCTGCGCCGGGTGATCTCGACGTGCGCGTCGTCGGGCGTCTTCAAGATCGCCAGGACGCCCGCGCCCGTTTTGGAGTCGGTGACGCCCACCCAGGGCATGCACAGGCCGTGGCCGGAATAAGTGACGAGGGAGATGGGCGCGATGGTAATATCGTCCACGGGCCACAGAATGCCCTCGTTCATCGGGACGACCAGGGCCGTCCCCCTCCCTGTGACGAAGGGGGCGGGGAACGCGACCGGTTCCTGGACCGGGCCGTCTCCGGCCAATGTCACGGTCAACTCGGGCGCGGCGGGAGCCAGCGTCACCGTCGCCCGCAGGGCCAGGTCGTTGGCGGCGTCCCAGAGTGTCAAGCGGGCGCTGCTCGGGCCGGTCTGAAGCGCGGCCCGGACGATCAGCCCCGGCGCGGGCGGCGCCTGCTTCCAGGTCCGTCCCGTCCGGCGGTCGGTGACAGCCAGCGTGCCGTCCCCCACCAGCCGCACGTCTAGAGTCGGGCTGACGAGCCGCAGCGACTTCCCGGCGAGGACGGGCCGTATCGCGCCTTCTTTGACGAGGGCCGCGCCCGCCAGCCAGACCGTCCCCGGCCCAAGCCCAGTCAGCCGGAACTGGATTGAAGCGCAGCCAGCGGGGACGACGAGCCGGCGCGACAGAAGCTCCCAGTCGTGCGTCCCGCTCGTCACGGCGGGCGCGTAGGTCCAGTCCAGCGTGTTTCCCTTGGCGTCCCGCGTCACCACGCTGATCTCGGCGCCCTCGCTCTTGTCGCAGCGCGTCCAGCCGCTCAAGCGGTAGAGGCCGCCGGGCGCGGCAGGCAGGTGGGCCGCCTGCTCCGCGCTCCAGTCGCCCGCCCCGGTCTGGGTCACGCGCAGTGAGGGCGAGCCGCCGTGAAGCGTTTGGGCGTCGAGCGCCATTGTCCCCGCCCCGGCCTGCCGGGACCAGAAGGGCGACCAGCCCGCCAGCGTCTGCGCCCCGAAGTCGCCGTTCGTCAGCAGGTTTGGCGGGGCGGCACGCGCCCCGGCGCAGAAAAGCAGGAAGGCAAGTAGGCCCAAAGGCCAGATGGTTCGGTTCATGGTTTGGTTCATGGTTTGATTCATGGTTCGGTTTCCTCGGCGGGACCCGGCCCGAACATCGGCCCGACGATCCGCGCCAGACGCGCCAAGGGCCGGGCGACCGGCGGCAGCCCCAGCACGGGCCGCAGGTGGCCAAGCATATCCCGGGCGAACGACAGCAATTCGTGCGTCTTTTCCTGCCCTGCGCTCCGGTCCTGGAGCCAGAACAGAATGATCAGCAGATGCACCGAGTAGAACAGCGTCGTCATCTGCTCCGTCTGCGCCTTCTTTGGCGCGTCAGAGGCCCCCGTGACGACCAGCAAGTAGATGTTCCAGACGCGGTCCCTCAGCCCCGCCGCGCCGTCCCCCAGCACGGCGACCGGCGAGTCCGGGGCAAGCCCCGCTGCGAACAGCGCCCCCATCGTCGCCCGGTGCGGCATCAGCCGCCGCAGATCCGCCTCCATCGTCGCCATGAACCGCTTGGCGAGCGGCAGGGCCGGCAGGCCGGCGACCTCCTCTTCCAGCTCCGACGCCAGCCGCTCGTACAGGGCCAGCACCATTTCTTCCTTGCGCGCGAAGTAGCGGTAGGCCAGCCCAAGCGAGCAGTTCGCCTCGGCGGCGATGTCGCGCATGGTGGTCTCGGCGTAGCCCTTGCGGGCGAACAGGTCCAGGGCGGTCTCTAAAATCAACTCGCGCGTGCGCTGCGCCTTGGGAGTGACCTTCGCGGGTGTGAGCTTTGTGGGAGCGGTTTTGACGGTCATGGGCGGCTCCAAAAATAAAAACTGAACACGTTCATTATACCACACAAGACATTGGAAAGAACAGAAAGAGGCCCGAAATGCAGACCGAGATCGTCACTACCTACGCCGTGTACCTAGCCCTGAGCATCGCCCTGACCATCTGGGTGGCCCGGACGCTCTTCAAGAGCGGGCGGGTCTTCCTGGTGGACGTCTTCAAGGGCGACGAGGCCATCGCCGACTCGGTGAACCAGCTCCTCGTCGTCGGGTTCTATCTAATCAACCTGGGCTGCATCAGCCTGATGCTGAAGATCAGCGACCCCGTCACCG
>JANOOM010000801.1:0-2512 GCA_031421335.1 Armatimonadota bacterium | reverse complement strand
CTCCCGGCATAACGCGCATACCCCCATTGCGATGGCTACCCATCCTGTGAAGGTAGCCATAGCAACCGGACGATATTTCAATTTTTTCGTAACTGCTCAGGTCCTTTGACGTATCTCTGACTGACTTCCCGCCCAAGATTCTGCTGGACTCACTTGGTTCCTCCATGCTATCCTGCGGTCTGTGCCAGGACCACTACATATTCAAGGCCGCACTCTCACGGATCAGGATCTCGTTGACATCCGGAACTTGATCGCTTCCCACCCAGACTGGCATCGTCGTCGTCTTTCTCAGGAACTCGCTCAGATTTGGAACTGGCGCACTGACGTTGGACGGCTCAAGGACATGGCCGCCCGTACCCTGATGCTCAAGCTGTCCCGGCGTGGTTTGATCACGCTGCCGTTGCCCAGGCGTCAACCCGTCCAGCGCAAGTCGCAGTCTCCCGAACTCCCCGGCCTCGACAGCATCCCCGCACCAATCGCCGCGAGCCTGCAGGAACTCGCGCCAGTCACGATCGAACCGCTCCACGCCAAGCATCCTGACTACCGCGCCTTCTCCCGTCACCTTTCCTGTCACCATTATCTGGGTCACCGCGGCCCGGTCGGGGAACACCTTGCCTACTTGGCCCGCGACCGTCATGGCCGCGACGTGGCCTGCCTTCTCTTCGGCGCTTCTGCCTGGAAGGTGGCTTCTCGCGACCAGTTCATCGGCTGGGATGACACTACGCGCGCCAAGCGTCTGAACTGGACCACGAACAACACTCGCTTCCTCATCCTACCCTGGGTCCGGGTCCCGCATCTTGCCAGCCACCTCCTGGCCCGGACTCTCCGGCGCTTGAGCGCCGACTGGCAGTCCAAGTATGGCCATCCCATTCACCTCGTCGAGACATTCGTCGACCGCTCCAGGTTCAAAGGCACCTGCTACCGTGCCGCCAACTGGAACTGCGTCGGCCAGACCCAGGGGCGCAGCCGCCAGGACCGCGATCGAGCACTCCAAGTCCCGATCAAGGACATCTATCTCTATGCCTTGACCCCGCGCTTTCGAGAGGAACTCTGCCGTGTGGACGGCTGAACAACTGACTGCCCTGGCGGATACCCGGCCACGAACGCTGGTCCCGATCGTGCTCGATACGCAAGCTCGCCTTCAGGCGCTCGAGGCGCGTGTGGCTCAGGACAGCAATAACAGCAGCAAGCCGCCCTCATCCGACGGCTACGCCAAGCCCGCGCCCAAAAGCCTGCGAAAAAAGAGCGGCCTCAGTTCCGGCGGACAAAGCGGGCATCCAGGCAGCACGCTGCCGCCCGCAGAAAAGCCCGATTTCATCGTCGTCCACCGCCTCAAGCGTTGCCCCTGCGGCTGCGGCGCCAGCCTTCGCCGTCAGCCCATTCTCCGCCTTGAGAAAAGGCAAGTCTTCGATCTGCCCCCGAAGATGCTCCTCGTCACCGAGCATCGCGTCGAGGTCAAGCTCTGCCCGAACACCGGCCGCGAAGTCTCGGCCGCCTTCCCCGCCGGCGTCAACGCCCCTACGCAGTACGGTCAACGATTCAGCGGCTGTCTGGTCTACTTTCGCGTCCAACAACTTATCCCTCTGGAACGCATCAGCCAACTGTGCCGGGACATCTTCGGCCAATCCGTCAGCGAGGCGACCGTTCAAGCCGCCGTCGCCGACACATACCACGCGCTGGTCGGCTTCGAGGCCAGGGTCGTGGACCTCATCGTCCAGACACTCATCGCCCACGCCGACGAGACCGGCCTGCGCGTGGCGGGTTCGCTCCACTGGCTCCATGTCGTCAGCACCAAGACCCTCACGTGGTACGGCGTCCACAAGAAGCGCGGCGGCGACGCCATCGCGCACTTCGCCCTTCTTCCCCGCTTCGCCGGCAGGCTCATCCACGATTGCTTGAGCGCCTACTTCGACTTGGACTGCACCCACGGCCTCTGCAACGCCCATCTGCTGCGCGAACTCACTTTCCTCCACGAGGTTCTGCATCAAAAGTGGGCCAAGCGGATGCTGGATCTGCTCATGAGAATGCATCGCTCCGTCGCCGCCTGCAAAGCGCGCGCAGGACCGTTCGCCTCGCCGCAACTGGCTGCCTGGACCGAGAAATATCAGGCCGTCCTGCGCGAAGGCTTCGCTGAAAATCCGGAACCGCAAGCCCCACCGGGGCCCAGGCGACGCGGTCGTCCCAAGCACACCAAAGCTCAAAATCTCCTGCTCCGACTTCAGAAGCACGAGATCTCAGTGCTTGCCTTCCTTCACGATTGGCGCGTGCCCTTCACCAACAATCAGGCCGAACAGGACCTGCGCATGATGAAGGTCCAGCAGAAAATATCCGGAGCCTTTCGAACGCTCGAGGGCGCGCAGACGTTCGCGCGTATCCGTTCTTACCTGTCCACCGCGCGCAAAAACAACCGCGACGTCTTTCAGGAAATCGTCGCCGCGCTTGATGGCCGACCGTTCATGCCGAGCATTGCGGCATAGCGACCTGAGTAGTTACAGGAGGACGCGGAATTCGG
>JANOOM010000800.1:0-3147 GCA_031421335.1 Armatimonadota bacterium | reverse complement strand
GCTGGCGGGGCGCGCGAACATCCCCTACGAGGAGATGGTCTGGGAGTGCGCGGGCATCAACCATTTGGCCTGGTTCACAAAGCTGGAGCACCGAGGCGAGAGCCTGTACCCCCTGCTGATGGAGAAGGCCCAGAACGACGTCTACGGGACGGGCGAGGGGCGCGAAGACGGCGACATCGTCCGCAAGGACATGATGCTGCACTTCGGCGCGTTCATCACCGAGTCGTCGGGGCATTTGTCGGAGTACCTGCCCTACTACCGCAAGCGGCAGGACCTCATCGAGAAGTACACCCGCAGCGGCTACGACGGGACCACATCATTCTACGCCGACAACTGGCCGACGTGGCGCAAGAACGCCGACGAGACGCGGCTGAAGATGTTAAACGGGGAGATCGGCCTGGAGCACCCCCGGTCCTGGGAGTACGGGTCCTGGATCATCGAGGCGCGCGAAAAGGACGTCCCGCACCGCATCCACGGCAACGTGATGAACTCGGCGGGCGAGGGGTCCGGGACCCTAATCACGAACCTGCCCGCCGACGGCGTGGTGGAAGTGGCCTGCATGATTGACGCGAACGGCATCAACCCGACGCGCTTCGGCGCCCTGCCCCCGCAGATGGCCGCACTGTGCGACTGGAACATGCGGATGTACGACCTGGGCGCGACGGCGGCCATCGAGCGCAGCAAGGAGGCGGCCATCCACGCGCTGCTGCTGGACCCGCTGTGCGCCGCCTGCTGCTCCCCCGCCGAGATCAAGGCCATGACGCTGGAGATGTTCGAGGCGGAAGCGGAGTACCTGCCGGGGTACAAGTAGGACGGAAGACGGAGGACGGCCCTTGGACCTAACCCCGGCCCAAGGGCCGACCCTGGCGCAACTGCACCCGACTCCCTGTTAGGGAAGGGTGAGGAGGGATGGGACGTGGATGGGGGCGGACATGGCGGGCTATGAAGTCGGGGACAAGGTGCGCTTGATACAAGTCCCGCCATACCTGTACACGGACAACCCCATAGATCAAGAGACTGCCGAGTTCATCGGGCGCTGCGTGGGGAAAGTCTTCCGCGTTGAGGACTTCGACGAGAATGGGCAATTGGAGCTGTGGGTGACTGAAAAGGGCAACCAGAGAAGGGCCTGTGACCGGCAACTCACACGTCATTTGGACGGAGCCGGAGTTCGTGGAGCTGTTCCGACGGGCGGAGCCGGATGCTTGACGAACCGCTCCACCCCGTGCCCCGCGCCCCTGTCCCCGGATTATGTGCATTGGACGTAGGGGCGCGATTCATCGCGCCTTCTGTCCGCGCAGGCGTGGGTTCTAGTGGGGTGACATTTGCACTCACACAGACATGGGACTTATTCCAGGCAGACGCACCGGAGGCCCATGCAAGCGGCCAATCAGGAGAGGTCCCATTGGACACAGCATCATTCATTCTGTGGCTTGAGTTCGAGCATTACGAGGCCGCCCCTGGCGACGACCCAGAAGACGACTTCTGCAACGTCCGCATCGATCTGCCAAACGGTGAAGCGCATGCCCTCAACGTCTGGACGTTCAAGTATTTGCAGCGGGCGCGTCAGGAAGATGAGCGCATTGGGGAGGGGCTGAACGGGCGCTACCTGGTCGGCCCCGATCTGTTCGTGGCGAGGCTTGACCGCCCGACGATGGAAGCGGTCTTCGCCGACTTGGTCCGAACCGGACAGTTCAAGCAGGAATGGCGTGTCTCGGGTCAGATACCCCCGCCTAAAGGCTAGGGGCTTGTCCCTAGTCCGATAGCCTACGCAGAGGGCCGTAGGCGTAACTGAGACAATAGGCTTTCTGAACTGGAAGCCCGTGCTTCACCGCTCACGCGGGAGCCATCTCTCAACTCGCGCCGAAGCGTGAGTAAAACTGAGAGCCTTCTAACGATTTTACGCAGTAAAAAGGCAAGAGTTACTGCAACCTGTTATCGCTACTGTTTGTGAAGCCGACCGCTTGAAACAGTTTCCAGCCATATGGCCTTTGTGCCTTTCGGTCATAGAGATTGTACCCGAAGTGGCTTACTTTTACTCTATCAACGAGTAAAGGCCGAACTAAAACGAAGGGGCAATTCCTCCCCCGCATAAATGCAAGGGGGGTCTCCTTGCCCACTATTACGAAAGGTTTATTATGAGCGAGATAAGAATACAGATTGATTCTCAACCTCCTGTGGACCATATTCCCGACCAGAAATTAGCGGAGGGACGATGGCGTTTCGTTGATGTGCTGACCCGGAGCAAAGCCAGCGATGTGCCCATACTCACCCAATTGCTCTCCTCGCAGTACCGCGTTACTGTCAATGAAGAAAATGGCGTATGGTACTGGATTGGAACGGACTTGACTACCATAAAAAGAACCTATGGCTGACATCGGGGTGAGTTCAGCCCGTGCTCTCCACCCCCGCCGCCGGCAGCCCCAAGGACTGCCTGATCCACGGCTCGTCGGGGGGCACCACCGACCCCGCGATGAGCTGGCTGATCAGCGTGCCCGCCGTCGCCAGCTTCCCGTCGTCTATCTTGCCCAGGCTGAACGTCGGGCAGGACGTGCCAGGCGCGAAATTGTAGGCCACCAGCCGCTGGATGAGCTGCTCGGTCATCACCGTTTCTTCCAAATCGCGCTGCAGCTTCTGCAAGTAGAACGAAAGCACGTCCATATGCAGCGGTGTGGCCTCTGCGAGATCGACATCATCTGCCTGGCGCTCGGCATTAATGGCGCGGAACCCTTCAACCTGCTCCGCCGGAGCCAGTCCGCTCAAGTTCTGGAGGCGTAAAAGGGCTCGTGGGATGCAAAACTCGCGGGATGCAAAACCCCGGCGGGTTCACAGCCGATGGGAGTATGCCGAGCGAAGCCCGCCTACCGCAGCAGGTAGTCGTAGATGCGTTCGAGCTTACGGACCGTGTGGGCGATGGTGAAGCGCTGCCGCACGCGCTCCCGCCCCGCCGCTCCCATCGCCGCCGCGCGGGCCGGGTCGGAGAGCAGCGCGGCCACCGCCTCCGCCATCGCGGGGGCGTCCCCCATCGGCACCAGCAGGCCCGTCTCGCCGGGGATCACGATCTCCGGTAGTGCCCCGCCGTTTGTCGCGATGACGGGCTTTCCCGCCGCCATGCCTTCGATGACGACCTGCCCGAACGGCTCCCCCAGG
>JANOOM010000799.1:0-6830 GCA_031421335.1 Armatimonadota bacterium | reverse complement strand
TGACAAGGAAATATTCCGCAGGGACCAGATATGGTTTGCGGAGAAGGACCAACAGGGCGCGACGCATCTGGCATCGCTGGCGGAGTACCGCGTCCGCAATGATGCCGCGTTTGAGAAGAACTATCTGGAAGGCCGATACGGCGCGATCCCATTCCTGGGCGACCTGACGCGCGTGCCGTGGGCACAGGAGCAGGAGGCGCCGGAAGAAGGGGCGGGGCGGGAGCCGGCCCTTGCCTGAGCGGAAGCCGAAGAATTGGCAGCAGAGCGCTTGCCCTCAGTTCCAGCCGCAAGGGGCGCGGACATCGCGTGAACGAATGGCGGACACTCAGGAAGTTTTGCAGCGCTTCCTCATCGTCTGCGAGGGGGCGAAGACCGAGCCGAACTATTTTAATGGCTTCCGTGCGCCGAAGCTTGTCGTGGATACTGTAGGCACCGGCCACAACACGTTGAGCTTGGTGGATAAAGCAATCCGCCTCAAAGGCGAGAAGGAAGCCGAAGCCAAGCGGCGAGGTGGATCGCCATACGATCAAATCTGGTGCGTCTTTGACCGCGACTCGTTCGGCGCGGACAACTTCAACAGTGCCATCCGCAAGGCCGAGGCCGCCGGTTTCCACGTTGCTTACACGAACCAGGCGTTTGAGCTGTGGTATCTGTTGCACTTCGACGATCACCGGGCGGCACTGCACCGCGACCAGTATCATGCGGCACTTACGAACCGGCTGGGATATTCGTACCGTAAGAACAGCAGGACCCTATACGGGGAACTGCAAAGTCGGCAGGCGGAAGCAATCCAGAGGGCGGAGAGCTTGCTGGCTGAACATAGTGCAAACCACAACCCGCAGCTAGACAACCCCTGCACGACGGTTCACCTTCTCGTGAAGGCTCTGCGGGAGAACAGCACACCAAGGCCCTCGGATTAGCTCACTCATATTGACAATCCCCGTAATTTTACGGTATCCTTATCAAGAATAATTCTCCGTAAGTAATCGTTTTATGATTATCACTCAGCCGGACAAACAAGAGCGCGTCGCCGAGATGTGCCGGAAGCTCCAGATCAGCGGGCACCGGATGACGCCGCAGCGGCTCTGCATTTTGCAGGCCCTGGTCGGGTCGAACAGCCACCCGAGCGCGGAGGAGATCTATGCCCAGGTGCAAAAGGTCTCGCCGATGACTTCATTGGCGACGGTCTACAAGACGCTGGACACGCTGCGCGATATGGGTGAGGCGCTGGAAATGGAAGTCGGGGACGGGCGGCGGCACTATGACGGCGTCCGGCCGCGCTTCCACCCGCACGTCGTTTGCACGGGCTGCGGACGGATCGAGGACGTGCCGCTCCCAGACCTGAGCGGGCTGCAAGCCGAGGCCGGGGAAGCATCAGGCTACCGGATCAGTGCCCAGCGCGTCGAGTTTTATGGGCTTTGCGGGGTATGCCAGGAAACGCCGAGACAGGAACAGAAAGACTAATTGCCTTGAGTGCCACACAGGACCCGAAGCCGAAGGACATAGACCCACGCCGCCTCATCAAAGCGATCGAAGGCAACTGGCAGGCGGAGATGGAGGGCGCGGCGACCTATCAAGCGCTGGCGGACCGCGAACCCGACCCAAAGCGTCAACACACATTGGAAGGGCTTGCCAAGGCTGAGCAGGCCCACGCACGCCTGTGGGAGCGGCGGCTGACTGAGCTTGGCGCGGCGGCCCCGCACTACACCGGGCCGGCCACGGGCGTCGCGGACTCGCTGCCCAACCGCATCGGCGGGACGGACGCCACCCTGCGCCGTGTCGAGATGGAGGAGCGCAAGCACGTCGCCTCGTATGGGCGGCAGCTGCAGGAGCTTGGGGACACGGCGAGCGCCACCATTTTAGAAAAGGTCATCGCCGACGAGCGGGCGCATTCCAAAGCATTGAAGCACATGCTGGCCCCGGTGCCCTCGGTCGCGCCGCCCGTGGATGCCCCCATCGGGCAGAACTTCTCGCGGCCTCTGGACCCGCAGGAGGCGCTCGATGACCTGCGGGCGCGCAAGGGGCACAAGTCGCCCGCCTCCTGGATCGGGGACGCTATCTACGGCGTGAACGATGGCCTGGGCGCGATCTTCGGCATCGTGTCGGGCGTGTCGGGCGCGACGGCGGGGGACAACAAGACTGTCCTGCTGGCGGGCATCGCGGGTATGATCGCGAGCGCGCTCTCGATGGGATCGGGGGCGTACCTCGCCGCCAAGAGCGAGCGGGAGATCTACGAGGCCGAGCTGCACCGCAAGCGGATGGAGCTGGAAGAGGACCCCGAGGGCGCCCTGGAAGAGATCACGCTGATCTACCAGATCAAGGGTATCCCCGAGGAAGACGCGCGCCGGGTCGCCGCCCATCTCGCCCGCGACCCCGAGCAGTTCCTGCGGACCTTGGCTGCCGAGCAGCTCAACTTGACCGAAGACGCCCTCAGCAACCCCTACGTCTCGGCAGGGTCAGGGGCACTCTCGACGGCGATCGGGGCGGCCATCCCAATCATCCCTTTCCTGTTCCTGCACGGCTTTTCGGCCATCATCGCCGCCGCCGTGGTTTCGCTGCTGGCGCACTTCGCCGTCGGCGCGGCCAAGACCCTGATCACCGTCCGCTCCTGGTGGAGCAGCGGCCTGGAGATGACGGCGGTGGGGGCGGTCGAGGGGCTGGTTACCTACTTCATCGGCAAGGGTCTGGGCGGCCTGGCCTGAGAAGCCCGCTTTAGGTCCGGGCCTGTTGTATACTGAAATGAGCAAGCGCGGGCCGGAGTGCCCCGCTTCGAGGGGGGAGCCGCCGCATGAGACGCTACAAGCGCCGAGTCCTGTTGGGAGCCGCTGCCGGCACCGCCTGCGCGCTCGGCCTCCTTCTGCTGCTCGGCTCCCACACGGCCCGCCCGCCCCGCACCCCCGCGTCTTCCCAGCCTTCTCAACCTGCCGCCGTCGCCCATGCCCCGGCGGGGCCGCTGGCAAACGTGGTCGTCATCCTGGACCCCGGCCACGGTGGACAGGACCCCGGCACCGTCTGCGGGCAGACGTCCGAGGCCGCCCTGACATATCGCACGGCGACCGAGGTGTCCGCCGCTCTGCGGGCGAAGGGCGCCGACGTCGTTTATACGGTTCGCAGCCGCCAGCTTGACCCGACGCTGGCCGTCGTTGAGCCGCCGCCGACCCGCCCGGCGGATGCCGTCCTGGCTGCGACGGGCCTGCCGCTCCGGGAGCGCCACTCGCCGCGCCCCCTCTGGGAGCGCGCCCAAGTGGCGCGAACAGTTTGGGAGCGGCGTGTCCGCTGGGATGCCGGCGCCCGCCGGAACGTCTTCTTCGTCTCGCTCCACTTCGATCAGTTCAGCAGCCCCACCGTTTCTGGGAGCGTCGTCTGCGTGGACCGCCGCGTCCGCCGCGTGCCCGCCTTGGGTGCGGCCCTGGCGGCTCAAATGGAGACCGGTAACTTCGGGCGCAGCAGCGACTACAAGGGTCTCCGGGGTGTCTCCGGTCATGAGCTGGGGGTGCTGAACCCGGAGCGAAACCCGGTCCCCGAGAAGGTCCTGCTGGAACTCGCGACGCTCTCCAACCCGCAGGACGCTTTGCAGGCGAGTAACCCCGCCTGGCGCGATGAGATGGCCCGCCGGATCACGGCGGCGGTCATTCTCGTCCACCAGCAGAAAGCGCTCCCCCGTTAATCTTTATGGTCTACGAGTGTGAATACTGCGAAGCGGTTCTCGGCCCCGGCCTAGGGGCCTGCCCTTTCTGTGGTCAGGTCTTCGACGAGGCAGTGCCGGATGACGCGCTTTGGGACGGGCCTGTCGCGGTCACCCCCCACGTCGAGTTGGAAGAAGCCGCGCCGCCGGAAGAAGCCGCGCCACCGCAAGAAGTCGCGCCGCTGCAAGAAGTCGCGCCGCCGCAAGAAGTCGCGCCGCCGACGCTACGCACAGGCCGCCGCCGGTGGCCGCAAGCCGCCGCCGCGCTGCTCCTGCTGCTCGGGCTAGGCTCGCTCGGCTTCCACCAGTGGAAAGCGCGCCCTACTCCCATCCCCATCGTTCGTCCCACCGTCCGCCCGCTCACCGACCTGGCGGCGCACCCCGACTATGCAGCACACATGACTGCCCTCGTGCAGAAACTGCGCGCGACGGGGGCGGAAGCGGAGTGGCCGGCCTTTGGCAGCGATGATATCCTACTCATTACGCCACAGGCACGCGGCACTGAGCCGCCGGTCGCCTGGGATCGGGACATGGACCGCCGGCTGGCACAGGGCGTCTACGGTGACTTCGCCCAGACCCGGTTCGAGTCCGGCTTTCCTGACGGCGACACGACCGCCTGCTTCGTACTCGTCACCGGCGCGAGGGGAAAGGTGATGGCGGTGGACTTCATGGGGCAAGTGGAGTGAACCCACCCCGCCGCAAGCGGCGACCCTCCCGAAACGGGAGGGTGGGGCGGGTGGGTTGTTGGAGGGTGTGATGGGATGACTGGGAGGTAGATGGGATGACTGGGAGGTAGGGGGGTTAACAGGTGCGTCAAGAGGCCGCGCCCAGAAGCACCGTCAACCCATGAAAGCCTCCCGATGACCCTCAGCTCCACCCTCCTGTTTTGGGAGGGTCGCCGCTTGCGGCGGGGTGGGTTCCACTTTCCTTCCGCCCATTCCTGCCGACCGCTGGCAGGCGTCTACCAGCCGCTGCGTTGCCAGGCCGTCCTCGAAGTTCGGGCCGCCGAGCTCGCCCCGCGCGACGCTGGCAATGAAGTCGTACAAGCAGTGGACGTGGAACTGGGGCCAGCCGAGGGGGTTCTTGGTGGCCCCGAAGCTGTACGGCTTGGGGTAGCGGGCGACAGTCTCGATCTTCTGGAAGCCGCGCGTCCCGCCGAGCGGCGCTTCTGGCGGCGTGTTGTCGTAGACCGACAGCCACTGCGGGTCCATCAGGCTGAACGACAGGGCGCCCCGGCTACCGTGGATCTCAAGCCGCAGATCGTCCTGCGTCCCCGTCGCCAGGCGGCTGGCCTCGATGACGCCGACGGCACCCGACGCCATGCGCGCCTGCACGATGGCGATGTCGTCCACGTCTACGGTTCCCAGGCCGCCCGTCTTCGGGTCGAGGCGGTTGGGCAGGAATGTTTCCAGCCGCGCCGAGACGTCGGCGAACTCGCCCAGCAGGAACCGGACCAGGTCGAAGACGTGTGCCCCCAGGTCCATGATGGCCCCGCCGCCGCTGCGGGCCATCTGCAGCCGCCAGGAAAGCGGCCGGTTCGGGTCCACATAGCCGGCGTGGAGGTAGGCGGCCCGGAACTGGTAGACGCGGCCCAGAAAGCCGTCATCAACCAGTTCCTTCGCGCGCATCAGGGCGGGCACGAAACGGTAGTTGAAGGTCATCCGGTGGACCCGGTCCGTTGTCCGGGCGCGGGCGGCCACTTCCTCCGCTTCGGCCAGCGTGCGCGTCAAGGGCTTGTCGCAGTAGACGTGTTTGCCGGCGCTTAATGCGTCCAGGAGCAGGGCGTGATGGGCATCGTTGGGCGTGCAGCAGTGGATGATCTGGATGTCATCGTGCGCCAGCAGGTCCTGGTAGTCGCGCGTCGCGAACTCGAACCCGGCCTGCTCCTGGGCCTTCAGGCCGCTGGCTTCGGTGGCTGTGCAGACGCCGACCAGGCGCGTCTTAGCCGGCAACGGGTCGTAGAAGAGCGGCAAAGTCCGGTGCGCGTAGGCGTGGACCTTGCCGATAAAACCGTAGCCGACGATGCCGACGCCCACGGTAGGGAGGTGGCTCATGCCAAACCGCTCTTCCGCCAGATGTCGTCCATGGCCGCGCCGACTCGTTGCAGCCGCGCCTCATCAGAAGGCAAGCCGCTGAGGTCAACGAACGGCTCGGGGACCACGGGGCCGTCGTAGCCGATGCTCTGGAGGGTCCGCAGAAAGCCCACGATGTCAATGAGGCCGGTGGAACCGGGCAGGCCGCGGACGCCGTCCATCTGCTCGTCTATGTGTACGTTTAACGGCCCATCGTTGACGTGGACATAGACGACCTGGGCGGGCGTCAGGGCTTCTAGGTCTTTGATGGTGCCGTGGGAAGTGTACCAGTGCCAGCAGTCCAGCAGCAGGCCGATGTTCGGCCCGATGTCCTGGCCCATCGCCAGCATCTCCGGCATGGTATGAATGAACGGGTGTTTCTGCGAAGCCCGCAGCGTCTTGGGGCCAATGAACTCCAGTCCGAGCGAGACGCCATGGTCTGCGAGTATCTGGGCGATCGGCGCGAACCGGGCGACGTGGAACAAGTAGTTCTCCTCGAAAGGCCGCTCGTTCGAGCAGGGCATCACCCACGTCGAAACGCGTGTCCCGCCGATAGCCGCCGCCGCCTGCGCGAGCCGGGGCAGCTCGGCCAGTCCCTCCCGCCACTTCTCCTCCGTACCCCGCCACTCGACGGGCAGGCCCCACCCGGCGGGCTTGATGCCTGCCTCGGTGAAACGCGCCCGCACGGCCTCGGCGCCTTCGCTGTCAATCAGATCGGCGACCGAGGCGGGGCTGAACTCGACGCCGTCGAAGCCGCCTGCTTTCGCGGCGGCCAGTGCTTCGTCCAGGGTGCCGGCGCGCACGCCGATCGCGCCGGGGCTAAGTCCTTTGAACATGATGTTCTCCTTTGAAGGTGTTGACGCTATTGGTACGACGTTGGGGTGGGGGATACCTGCATGGGAAGGAGGTGTGGCAGAGCCGTTCAGTCCTTTGTGCGGGCGACTGTAATAGCCCCAAAAAAAGCACGAAGACCGCCCACGCGGGCTAGGACTGTACCACACACCAAACCAAACACCGGAGGCCGGTTTCGGGAAGATGTTGGCGCGACTACAATAGCCCGCACAATGGGCAGT